>JASHSL010000318.1 GCA_030040855.1 Terriglobales bacterium | reverse complement strand
ACTAGTCCCCCCACCTCGCCGAAAAGGGTCGTTCGCCTCGCGACGGCCCTCCTCGCCCGCGTTCTAGGTTCACAGTCTGACCTTCCTCTCCGGGTTTGCCAGCGGTTCGACCGGGTCCGCGCAAAGGTTCTCGGTTGCGGCATGGCAGCGTGCGCTCGCAAATCTTTTTGCCGAGGCTCTCGGGGTCCGGTCCCTCGTCCCTTAGGCCATCGGCTTCCAAGCGCTCGCGGTTGACACCATGCCCCTTTTCAGCTCCTCGAGCGGATAGAAGGTTCCCCGCCAAACCACGCCGCCGCGCGCCAAGGTTAAGAGCGCCGAGCTTAACATAATGTAGACGAACAAGGTTGCACTGGCCGCATGCAGGAAGAAGTAGTACACCGGCACATCGGACTTCGAGGACATACCCACGTAGATGGCGAACAGGGACGCCAGTGCGACCGCATAGGGCAGTCGCGCCCAACCCTGGGCTAGCCAGATTCCGAGGAATGGCGTCAGATTCAGAAATGCCAGGGCCAGCGCAGAAGCCAAGGCACGCGGCCACTGAAATGACATAAGGGCAAAGAAGTTCTTGCTCAAGTTGTTCACCATACCGCTGACCCCCTCCACCCAGCGCAGGGAAATCAGGTTATGACCGAAAACGTTGCGCTGCCGGTAGCCTCCTTCCTTTACCAGCTTGCCCAATTTCATATCGTCGAGCACCTCCAAGCGCAGCGCCTGAAACGTACCCACGGCCTCATACACCGGACGACGGATCAGGTTGAAGGCTCCAATGCCCATGTGATCTTTGGCTTGGGGATCGGCCACTTTCCACGGCCGGTGTCCAAATACAAACAGCGTCTGAAAGAAGGCAACCGTGGTCCTCTCGCCCGGGCTCTGCATAATCATGCGAGGAAACAAAACCAAATGATCCGCCTGTTCGGACTGGGCGTAGAACAAGGCCCGGGCTAGCGAATCGGGCCGGAAGAGCACATCGGCATCGGTAAACAGCAGCCACTCGCCGCTGGCCCGCTTCGCCGCCGTCCACATGGCGTGGACCTTTCCCAGCCAGCCGGTTGGCAGTTCGGTAAGGTGGATGACTTTCAACCGCTGGTTCGCCTCGGCGCGGGCCGCCACCTCCAAGATGCGTTCCCCCGTGCCATCACTTGAGCGGTCATTGACCACAATCACCTCGTAGTTCTCATAGTCGAGGTGAAGCAGGCGAAGAAGCGATTCCTCGATGTGTTCTTGCTCATTGCGCGCGGGAACAATGATGCTTACCCGGGGCTCGGCGCCTGGGGCTCGCTTAGGCTCCCACTCTGGCTGAGAAATGTCGGCCACCTTCGGCATGCCCAAAGCCGCATCGAGAACGCGGGATAGCCAAATCACAGCCAGGATCGTGCCGCTAATCCAATGAAAGTAGGTCATCCTGCCGGAATCCTGCTTGCCTGGCGCTCGTAGCCGAGCTCGACGGGAGGAGCGAACCGCATGCCGTAGAACAGGATGGCGGAAGAAACCGCCATTGCGATTACCGGCAGGAGGAAGGCGGCTTCTAGCGAATGGCGGTCCGCCACATATCCCATGAGTGTGGGGGAAGGAACATCCCCCAGAAGGTGAAAGAGGAACACATTCAGGGCGATGGCGGTCGCTCGAATGTGGGCGCCCACGGAATTCACCAGGGCGGTGTTCAGCGGCGAGGTGTTTAATAACAGGAGAAATGCCGCCACCGCGATCGCGGGCAGCATCCAGGATCCCTTGAGGCGCAAGGCCAGGATCATGATCGGCACGCCCACTCCCATACTCACGGCGGAGACGAAGTAATACGAGCTCTTCATGCGTGGCAGCAAAAGATCGCCGAGCCACCCCCCCGCCAACGAGGCAAGAATACCGTCGACTACGACGATGGAGCCAAAAATCTCGTTTGCCGCTTGGAGGTTGTACCCGCGGGCAAGCGAGAGAAAGGTGGGCATCCACACCTGCACCCCGCCCAACGAAAATGTGGAAGCCGCCATTCCGAGCGTTACCGTCCAAAATGCGGGGTTGCGGGTCAATCCAAGAATCGTCCCCCGTTCTGGTGTCTCGGCGAGGGAATCGAACTGGCCGCGGGGCGGCTCGGAGAGAAACCCGACCGCTAACGCCAGCAAAAAGCCGGGCAGTGCGGCAACATAAAAGGGAGATCTCCAGCCGTACTCCACCCCGAGCTTGCCCCCGAGCAAATAGCCGGCAGCCGTGCCCACGGGAATCGCTAAGTAGAAGATGCCAAAGATGCGGCCGCGCTCCGCCTCGGGGAACAAGTCGGCGACGAACGTAGGAGCAATGATGACGAAGGTTGCCTCCCCAATGCCGACCAAAGTATGGCGAACCAGGAGCTGCCAATAGCTGCGCGTAAGGGCCGTGAGTAAGGTGAGGCCGCTCCAAAACATGGCCCCCAAAACGATGATCCGCTTGCGGGAATAGCGATCAGCCAGAGGCCCGGCCAAAGGGGCAGCCACCATGTAAAACAGCAGAAATACGCTGGTAAGAGCGCCGACCTGCGCATTGCTGAGGTGGAATTCCTTCTGCACCAGAGGCTGCACGGCAAACAAAACGGACCGATCGATGTAGTTCAACAAATTGAGCGACGTGAGCAACACGAGCGCCGTGCGCGGATAGAGCTTGGTGGCGGCCACTTGGGGAAGGACTATAGCATGCCCGCAGCCCATCCGCCGGCAAGCCACCGCCTGCTCGAGCTGCGGGGAGCCGATCGGGCTGAGTCCGGTCCCTGTCGCCGGCTAGGAGGGCTCTCATGTGCCGCTCTTCCCTCTCGGGCGGGGCCAACGGGCCACAATCGTAGTTAGGATCCCGCCGCGCGGACGGAACTCTCCCTTCACTTCCGCCCACAGCGGATCGGCCCAACGCACCACGTCCTCAAGCACACGATTCACAATGTTTTCCTGAAAAATTCCCAGGTTGCGATAGGAGTGAAGGTATTGTTTGAGCGACTTCAGCTCCAGGCAGCGCTCCCGGGGCATGTAGCGGATGGTAAGGTTGCCGAAGTCGGGCAAGCCGGTCTTCGGGCACACGGAGGTAAACTCCGGGTCGTCAATGGCGATCTCGTAGCCGGGAAACTGATTCGGCCAGGTCTCAATCTTCGGGAAACGGCGGTTGAGCCCAGCTTTGGCGTGTTCCGGCGTATAGCGCGCAGTTTTCCGCATACCTTGATTCTAACCAGCCACCTGGCAAAACTGCCAAACAACCATATTTTGGACTACTTTGGCGTCCTGGGCATCTAACTAAGTGCATTCCGCGCGTAACTTAACGAGAAGGGCAACAGGTGGTACAGTAGGTTCGACTATCGGCATGTCCGCGATAGAGAACGGTCGCAGATTCTGGCCCCGGCACCGCTGGTGGTTGTGGACTGGCCTGACCGGAGCCGCAGTTCTCCTGCTCGCGTCTTTTATCTCGCGAGGGGACACGGTGCCGGTGCGCGCCGCCAAAGTTCTACGCGCGACGATTCGGAGTGCAATAACCACCAACGGC
>JASHSL010000317.1 GCA_030040855.1 Terriglobales bacterium | reverse complement strand
TCCTTCTGCCCCCCTCGAGCCAAGGCCGGCGGGCTCATGCCGACCTCCGCTGCCCACGCCACGATTAGGGCGAGAACCCAGCCCCTTGTACCCAGACCCATCAGCGTTCACCTCCCGGAAAGCAATTCGCTTCCCTGTTCCTCGACTCCAATTTGTTTCAGCTTGTAAAGCAACGCCTTGTAACTGATCTGCAGTTCTTCGGCAGCTCGCTTACGGTTCCAGCGCGTGCGCGAAAGCACTTCGAGAATGAGTTCGCGCTCGGCTTGCCTGGAAGCTCGACGGGCGGCCTGCTTGAGAGAAAGCGGGGCGCCGTTTCTGATTTCGCTACCGTCGCTCAACAGCGAATGCAATCCAACCAGTGCTTCGGCTTCGTCACCCAGTGCCAGGATCGCCTTGCTGACCAACTGCAGTTCGGTCACGTTTCCGATCCAAGTGTGCTCCACCAGGAAATGGCGCAGTTCACTGCTAAGTCCCGGTTTGGCCAGCCCGGATTCGCTGGCATATTTGCCGAGAAAAAAATCCGCCAATGCCGGGATGTCCTCCTTGCGATGGCGCAGGGGTAGCAGGCGCGAAGTGATCCCGCTTAAGCGGTAGAACAAATCTTCACGAAAGTGGCCACAACGCACCGCGAATTCCGGATCCTGAACCGCACCTACAATCAGACGGGCATTGCGGGCGCCATTTCCCTTACCGTTGCCGCATGCTTCGAGCAGCGCACTTTGGCACTGCTGGTTGAGCTCTTGAATCGACCGAATGTAGAGCGTGCCGGGGCCAGCCATTCGTTCAACCAGGGCGGGGACGGTCACTTCCGCCGCCTTGATCACCATGAACGGGTGCGTCCGTCGCGGGGAAGAGTCGTGCACGAACTTCGCCAGCGCCTGCTTGCCGCACCCCCCCTCTCCGAGCAGGAGGATGGGTAGGTCAGTTTCGGCCAGCCCCAGCAGCAGTTGCTCCACCCCGGACATGGCGGGGCTGCAACTGGGCACGTAGGGACTCGGTGGCAGGCTGTCTGCGGAGCGTTGTTCTCTCACTCCAGGGGTCATGGGGAACCTGAGATGGTAGACCGTTTCCAAGTCTCTGCACGGCAGGGGCCACCGAACAATCGATTGGAAGGCCGACATAGATTACCAACCCTAATGTTCCCAGTAACTTGCCCTCGGACGGGCCGACCGAGAGCGGTATGGAAGAAAGATCAGGGTCGGGGAAAAGAGAAAACTTTTTCCCTCGGGAGAGGAATGAGCTTCGCCATCGGCTTACGAACCTGTCGGGGGGAAAGACGCACCCGGGATAAGGCTGGCGGGGAGACAGGCCGCGCGCCCTACAACCTCGGGTGGGAGCCGGATTCGCCGTTCCTGGGCTCCCGGGAAATCGGGGTTGTCTTAAGCACCCGTTGGGTTAATATTGACGTTGATTGCATGGCACAAGCTGCCCCGCCAGTCATGACCGTTCCCGCCAGCTCCAAGCGAAAATGGTCAACTGTCTTAGCTCTGGCGCCTTTGATCCTATACCTCTATGGCCCGACGCTTATCGGCCTGGTCCGGCAATGGTGGCTGGACTCCGATTGCGGCCATGGTTTCCTCGTCCCTGTGTTTTCCGGATTTCTGGTGTGGAACAATCGTGCCCGCTTGGCCCTTCTGCCCAGCAAACCATCCTGGGCCGGCCTTGGCGTCGTCATTTTCTCGCTCGCGATGCTAGTGGCGGGAGATTGGGGAGCAGAGCTCTTCCTGGCCCGTACGTCGTTCGTGGTTTTGCTGGCTGGCTTGGTGATCCTTTTCGCCGGCTTCGATTGGTTGCGAGCCTTGCTGTTTCCCTGGGCCTTGCTGTTCCTTATGGTGCCCATACCCAAGATTGTTCTGAATACTGTAACGCTTCCCCTGCAGTCGCTGGCCTCACAGTTGGCCAGTTCCTTGCTCTCGCTCCTCGGCGTGCCGGTTTTGCGTGAAGGAAACATCATCCACCTGACGGAAATGGCGCTCGAGGTGGCAGAAGCCTGCAGCGGCATCCGTTCCCTGATGTCACTGGTGACATTGGCGATCATGTATGGCTATTTCGCAGAATCACGGCTGCTGCCGCGAGTCCTGCTCGCGCTTGCTGCCGTTCCCATCGCGGTCGCCGCCAATGGACTTCGCATTGTGGGGGCGGGTCTTCTTGTCTTCTACGGGAATGCGGAACTGGCTCAGGGCTTCTTCCACAGTTTCTCAGGATGGCTCATTTTTGTGGTGTCGCTTGGGATGTTGTGGGCATCGCATAGGATAGTCCGACGGTTCTGGAAGGGCTAGCAATATGCTTGCGCGTGTGTTCGCGGTGGGTACGCTCTTGGTGGTGACGGAGATCTTTCTCTCTCTGCATGCGCGGCCGGAGATGAATCCTCCCCGCGAAGAGCTGGCTTCCTTCCCCAGCCAACTGGGGCCGTGGTTGGGAATCGATTTGTCCATCAGTAACGACGTGCGGGCAATTCTCGGTGACGGAGATTTTCTCAATCGCAGTTATTCGACGGCCGACGGCTCCTCGGTCGAGTTGTTTATCGCTTACTTCGCCAGCCAGCGCACGGGCGATACCATACACTCCCCTAAGCACTGCTTGCCGGGGGCGGGATGGACACAGCTCGAAGCCGGGCGCACCACCATCTCGAGCCCCGATCAGCATCCCCTGGAAATCAATCGTTACATCGTAGGTAAAGACAAGCAGAGGCTGCTTGTTCTCTATTGGTATCAGGCACATGACCGGGTGACAGCTAGTGAGTACTGGGCCAAGTGGTACATGCTCCTAGATTCCATCAAACTGAATCGCAGCGATGGTGCGCTGGTTCGGATCATGACTCCGACCGACAAGACGGAAACGATGGCATCGGCGCAGCAACGCGCCGTGGACTTTACCGAGCTGATCCTGCCCCTGCTCGACACTTACATCCCCCGCTAGCTCCCCTAAACGCCAAATCCCCGGGACAGCAAAGTCCAAAAGCAAGTTGCAAGAGTTTGCATCTTCTCCAGAGGATTTTCTCGCT
>JASHSL010000316.1 GCA_030040855.1 Terriglobales bacterium | reverse complement strand
GCAGTTCTTCCGGAGCAATGGGCTTGATTTTGACCGGTTTGGCGGGAATGCCGGCGACGATGTGGTAGGGTTGGACATCCTTCGCTGCGACGCCCATCGAACCCACCATGCCGTGCTCGCCGACCCTAACGCCGCTGAGAACAGTCGCGTGATAGGTGATACGAGCCTTCGGCCCGATCTCGGTTTTCTCATTGTTAACGATCATGCCGTCATTGAGGTCGTGGGCATGGGAATAGACGTTGGCATAGTCGGAAATGGAGGAACCTTGATGGATAACGATTTCGCCGCGATCATCGAGCAGCACATACTTGTGAATCGTGCAGTCGTCTTCGACCGTCAGGTTGTAGCCAAAGGAGACCTCGACACCGTGAAAGATCTTCACATTCCGTCCGCAGTATTTGAAGACATGCCGGGCGAGCATGGCGCGAAGGCGATATCCCAGCCAGTGGTTCAGCCCGGCCGGGGAGCGATCGAACATCATCCAGAACCAAATCAGTGGCTTGCGTTCGGCGTACCTCACCGGATCCACATCACCATAGTATTCTGGCTCAAGGGTCGCATTGCGCGGATCGAAGGAGTGAATCAGCACCTGCTCCGCCAACGGGCTGGTTGAATCCGGTGGCCGATAGCGACGTCCGAGATAGAGCTCATGCAGTGCGTTCCGCACTACGTGGCTGCGATGTTCGACGGTACGGTTCATGAACTCCTGATCCAGCTGATCGATCCACTGCAAGAAAGCCTTTTCGGCCTCTGGGCTGGGGCGGAGAACGCGGTATTCGTATCGCGGCATGCGGCGCCTCGCTGGAGGATTGGGAGAATAAACATAGCACATCTACCGACCTGTCCTCCGATCCCACAGCAGGAAGCCCGAGAGGCAGATGTTTTATAATGCGCGGCGCGCGATGAAACCCGAAAAGAGCGCGAGCCCTCACCCCCAACCCGTCGATGCGCTGGTTTGGCCGCGTTTCTCCGGTGTGCCTACCTTCATGCGGCTGCCTCACATTCCCCGCGCTGAGGAACTCGACATTGCGATCCTGGGAATTCCATTCGATGGAGGTACCACGTATCGCCCAGGAGCCCGATTCGGTCCAAGAAACATCCGGGTCCAATCGGCCATGATCCGGCCCTGGAACCCGGTTCTCGAAGTGAACCCTTTTCAGAAATGGCGCATTGCCGATTTCGGCGATCTCTCGGTGAACCCGCTTTCGATCGAGGATACCTATGGCCGGATCACCGATCAGCTCAGCGAGGTTCTCCGCGCCAAGGCGCGTCCCGTCTCGGTCGGCGGTGATCATTCCATTTTGCTGCCAATTCTGCGCGCGGTTCATCGCTTCGAGGGGCCCGTCGGCTTGGTTCAGCTGGATGCCCACGGGGATACCTGGGGCGGCTACTTTGGCAGTCCGCACTCGCATGGCACTCCGGTACGCTACGCCGTGGAAGAGGGACTCATCGCGGAAGGCTGTGGGCTACAGGTCGGCTTGCGCGGCCAAGTGTATTCGGACGGAGATTTCGAGTTTGCCCGCAAGCACCGCATTCAGATCGTCACCGCAGACGAGCTTCATCGGCACGGATCGGGACCGGTCAAACGACTGGCCAGGAAATTGCGGAACTTGCCCGTGTATCTCACCCTGGATATTGACGTCGTAGATCCGGCTTTCGCCCCCGGCACCGGCACACCGCAGGTGGGGGGACTCTCGAGCGCTCAAGTCCTCGACCTGCTTCATTGCTTTCAGGGTCTTCAGCTCGTCGGATGCGACCTGGTCGAAGTATCGCCTCCCTATGACAGCGGGGAGATCACCTCGCTGTTGGCCGCCAACCTGCTCTTTGAACTGCTCTGCCTGTTCTGACCAACCAGATGGCGACGCTAGCCCGCAAACTTCGGGGGGTCGATTACTTCACGCTGGCGTGGGGCACGATGGTGGGCGTGGGTTGGCTGGTGGTGATGGACGACTGGCTGCTTCGCGGTGGCGTGCTCGGCGCCATTCTCGGATTTGTCATTGGCGGTGGCCTGCTCTTCCCCATTGGCTATGTCTACGGCCGGCTGGTCGTTGCGATGCCCGACGCCGCGGGGGAAGTGGCGTACACGGCCCGGGTCTTTCCCGAATATGTCAGCTTTGCCACTGGCTGGATGATGGCTTTGTCCTACTTCATCGTGTGTCCGTGGGAGGCGGTGGCGGTGGGCAAGATCGCGAGTTACATTTTTCCCGCCCTCGACTCGCTTATGCTCTATCGGATTGCCGGTCGACCGGTGTATTTGCCTCATTTGCTCATCGGACTGGGCCTGGTGGCGCTACTTACCCTCTTGAACTATCGAGGGATTCGCTCAAGTGCCAGCTTTCAGAACTGGACCACATTTGGGACTTTAGCCTTGTTTGTCAGTTTTGTGGGGTTCGGAGTGGGCAGGGGTTCCAGGCATAATTTCCCCCCCCTGTTTACTCACGGCGGGTTCGTATCCGTGCTGCTGGTCGTGCAGATCGTTCCCTACTTCATGGCGGGATACGAGTCGGTGGTCAAAGGAGCGGAAGAGGCGAGCCCTGACTTTAGCGTTCAGAGTTTCTCGAAGGCGATCGGGATGGCGATTGCGGTGGGGATTCTGTTTTACACCATTGTGATCGCCGCCGTAGGTTACGTGGCGCCCTGGAGGCAGCTGACACAGCAAAAATTCATGACGGCGGTTGCCTTTGAGCAGGCAGTCGGCTCGCGCTGGATTGTGGGTGTCATCCTTGCGGCCGCCTTGCTTTCCCTGCTAAAGGTCTTCAACGGAAATTTTGTGGCGGCCAGTCGATTGCTGTTCGCAATGGGACGACGGGGACTGGTCGACGAAACCCTGGCGCGCATCCATGTTCGGAATCACACGCCCTCCTACGCGGTCGTGTGGGTAGGGGTTTTGACCGCAGCCTGCATGTTTTTGGGAGACGCTATCCTGGTGCCGGTGACCGAGGTCGGTTCGGTGGCTTCGGCTGCGGGCTGGCTGGCGGCTTGCGCGGCCTACTATCGTATGCGGCCTTCGCCGGGCCAGCGTTCGATTGCCCTCCTAGGTACCGTCCTGGCGTTGCTGTTGGTACTGATAAAGATCGTTCCATTCGTCCCCGGGCACTTCTCGCGCTACGAATGGTTGGCGCTGGGATTCTGGAGCCTGCTGGGGATCGCTCTAAATCGCTCGAAGCGGGCTGCTCGGCCTCTTTCAGGCGAGGCTGCCGGTTGAACCGGGCATGGGAAGGAATTCTATGATCGTTAGGGAAGAAGCGATGCGGGTCGATCGAGGTCTGCGAATTCTCGCGGTGCTGTTTCTTGTGGCCCTCATTCCTTGCCTGCGCGCGCAAGACTTCGATCTTGTCATCACCAACGGACACATCGTCGATGGCACTGGCTCTCCATGGTATTCGGGCGACCTGGGAATCCGTGCGGGCAAAATCTCGGTCCTCGGCAATCTCAGCCAGGCCTCGCGCGGCCGAACCATCGATGCGCAAGGCAAAGTCGTGGCTCCGGGCTTTATTGACATGTTGGGGCAATCGGAACTGACGATCCTGGTGGATCCTCGCTTGCCCTCAAAGATTTACCAGGGGATCACCACCGAAGTCACCGGCGAAGGCTCTTCCGTGGCCCCCCTGAACGACGTCACCATCCAGTCGGACCGAGCCAACTACCAGCATTACCTTATCGATCCAGACTGGCGAACTTTCGGGCAATACTTCGCTCGCTTGGAACGGCAGGGAATCGGCATCAATCTGGCCAGCTATGTCGGTGCCACCCAGGTCCGCCGGCTGGTTTTGGGAGATGAGGACCGGCAGCCAACGCCCGCCCAGCTCGAAACCATGAAGGAATTGGTACGGCAGGCCATGCAAGACGGCGCCGTGGGCGTTTCGAGCGCCCTTGAATATGCCCCGGCTCCGTATGCCCAAACCGAAGAGCTGATCGCGCTGGCCAAGGAAGCCTCCCGATTCGGAGGAATCTACGCCTCGCACATCCGCAACGAGAGTGATCAAGTGCTGACGGCGATCGATGAAGCCCTTCGCATCGGACGAGAGGCGCAGATTCCCATTGAAATTTGGCACATTAAGGTAGCCGGCAAACAGAACTGGGGACGCATGCGAGAGGTGGTCGACAAGATCAATCAGGCTCGCGCGCAAGGCATCGATATCACCGCCGATACCTATGCCTACACCGCCTGGTTCAACAATCTGTCGGCATTTGTGCCGCCCTGGGCGCACGATGGCGGCGACGCCAAACTAATTGAGCGCTTGCGCGATCCCGGGATGAGGGCGCGCATCCGCAAGGAAATGATCGAACCCGCGGGAGATTGGGATAATGAATGGCAGGAGATTCCTGGCCCTGAATCGGTGTTGATCGGAGTGGTTCAGAATTCGAAGCTCCTGCCGCTCGAAGGGAAGACCTTGGCGGAGGTGGCCAGAATCTGGAACAAGGATGCAATGGATGCGCTGTTCGATCTCTTGATCGAAGACCAGGCATTCACCAGTGTTGCGGTTTTCGGCATGTCGGAACCTGACGTGGTGCTTGCCCTGGAGCAACCATGGGTTTCAATCGTCAACGACTCTTCGGGCGCATCGCCGGAAGGAATTCTGGGCCAAGAGCACCCCCACCCCCGCGCCTACGGCACCTTTCCCCGTATCCTACGAAAATACGTTCGAGAAGAAAAGAAACTCAGTCTGGAGGATGCCATCCGCAAATTTTCCGCACTGGCTGCGCAACGCATGCGCTTTACCGATCGGGGAGTGCTGAAAGCCGGGATGTGGGCGGACATCGTGATTTTTGATCCCGCCACCATCCGCGATTTGGCCACCTATGACCATCCGAACCAGTTGTCGCAAGGAATGGAGTACGTGTTGGTCAATGGGGTTCCGGTCATCGACCAGGGGAAAATGACGGGGGCGAGGCCGGGAAAAATACTGCGCGGGGGAGGATACCGACCCCAATAATTTCTGCCCAGCGGTTTTCGGCGCATTGCCAGTTCGGACTCGACCGGCCTCGATCTTCGAGATCGATCGGCGAATTTACCTCGGATATTGCGTAGGCTCTAGGCGAATCGTTCTTCGGGCCTGGAGAAGTATCAACTCTGGGTGAGCGTCAAACGGTGAGATCCTACCACCGCTCTAGCCATTCGCGCCGGAAGGGCAAACTCTGAATCCAGCCCCGCCTGCGGATACTGAGGACGCACGTACCTGTCCACGAACAACAGGAGGACGAATCTCGGAATTGCGACTTTAGCGAGCGACACGGAGTCGACGGCAACAAACGCTTGGCCATGGGCGCCATGCGCATGAGCTCGCGCATCACATCATGGGTGCCGGTAAAAACCCACAACCAGGGATTCTCCGCATCGCCCAGCCTTTAACTTGTCAAAGTCTATCCTTAGCGCCTGCCGCGTAACTAGGCCGGGGTCTTCTTGGAGATTGACGGACTCGGCGTTGATCTCTTCTTCCTTGAACACCGTGGGTGTGGGGTCAGGATGAGGAAGTAGGCTGTTGTTCCTGAGATGCTCGAGCTTGCGCTCCAGGCTGACGGCTGGGCGCGTATCCAAGCCGGAGCCGGCCGCCTGCGAGAGAGAAAGGGTTAGAGTCAAGAAAGGGAAGAGCAGAAGGAGAAACGGCGGGTTCATGGCTTTAAAGCGGCCCTGGTTTCCTGAGGCGTGAGCGGGGAGACGCGCGGCCGGGCCAAGGGGCCCAGGATGCTGTAGCCGGATGCGCCCTCGCGGATCAGCTGTAGATTCAACGTCTGCGCCAGGGACGCGGTGCCACGAATGCGGAATGTCTCCGAGGCGGTTTCCAGTTCGCCATCCTGGATGTCGAATCTTTCTTGATCGAGGAGAAGTCGGGCTGCGAGCCGACGCATGGACAAAGGGGCGCCTCCGTCGGTGAGCACAATATGCGGGAGCTCACCCCCCGAGGCGTCGAGCTCAATTGAGCCCCTGGCTGAACTGAGCAATTCCTTGGCGCTAAGACCGGCGAGACTCACTCGGTAACTTGCGTTTGCCGATCCGGTGATCCAGTCGTCGTTCATGACGTCAGCGAGCTCGCCGAGCTCGACCTGCTTGAGATTCCCGCTCCCCTCATACTGGGGTGGCTTCGCCATGAAGTCGGCGCTCCACTCGCCTCGATGTCGGCCTCCTAACACGTCTGCCTGAAGATCCGTCAGTCGCAGTCGGCCCTGATTCAACTCCGCCCTGGCGGTGATGCGCCGGGCTTCGAGCCGATGCAGTACCATTCGATCGACAGCCAATTTGCCTTCGGCATTGACGGTAAGCAGAAAAGGTACAGCTCGATCGGTCGGGGAGGTGAGCACCCGGTACCACGGTTTGGGGCGCAGCCGCGGTTTGAGCAATTGGTTGATGCGTTCGATCGCGATTTCGTTGGCATGCAGGTCGAAGCGGGCGCGGCACCCGGCACTCGTGTTGCACGGTCGTACCACGGCCAGAGATCCGCTCCATGCCGTGCCGGCAACCGAAGCCAGCAGGTTTTGTACCTGCACCTGGTCACGCGAGAGCGCGAGATTCGCCGAAAGGATGTCGAGCGGTGCGTTGAAGCCGCGGACCTGAGAATGGATGGCCACGAGCTGCGCCTTGCCCACCACACGAGGCGCTTCCGGTCCCCACCAATCGCCCCGCAGGGCGAGATCGATCTTCGCGAGTCCCTGGGCTTTCATTTGCGGGACAGGGAATCGGAGCATGCGCGCTGCCTCCAACAACCTTTCGAGTTGCCCGTCGCCCCGGAAGAGAAACTCGTAACCGTCCCGCGCTAGTCGGCCTTCGACGCTCACGGGCATCGGCCTGCCCATCGCCACATGAACCGGTCCGATCACTAGATGAGCCGGCTCCGGCAGAGGATCGGGGGAAGCCTCCGGCGAGCGCGCCTGCGCGAGAGCGTCGGAAGCCGAAGAAATGGCAAAGGGGACGTCGCCGAGTGCGATTTCTTCGTTGCCGGATTGCAAGTCAAGCCCGGAGGCTTGTCCTTCGCCCTGCCAAGAGGTGGCACCCGCGGTCCACCGACCGCGAAACTGGCCATCGATCTGTCCGCCGGCTTGGAGGTCCTCGGGGAAGCCGGGCTTCGAGTGGCCGGCCAAGGCAATCAGAGACTGCGTGGGCAGGCTCTCGGCGGTTAATCGCAGATCGTAGGCCGGGGATGCCCAGGGATGGGCGATGCTGCCCTCGAGGGTGAGGACACCCTTGCCTACGGGTGTGCGGCAACTGATGTCGGACAAAGCATTGTCACGGGAACGATAGCGCGCGCGGCACTGAGCTGCCAAGCGCAGCGCATCACCGCCAAAAACGTCGTAGCGACGAAAGTCTTCCGCCGACA
>JASHSL010000315.1 GCA_030040855.1 Terriglobales bacterium | reverse complement strand
CGAGAATACCCAGAGTAGTCGCTTCGCAGCTACCCGTCGCATAAGACAGGATGTGATTGAAAATCCGATTAAACCCACCCGTCACCTGGTTGATGGTGTTTGCGGAAAACACGTGCGTTTCCGACAAGGCAATATTGCGCCCGTGGTTGGTGATGTGTTGCGTGCTGCCAAAGGGATTGGCTTCGGCAAAGCTGGGTGAGCCGCCCGGGACGAAGTTGGTCGCCTGATCGTAGCTGAAGCGGGCGAAAGCTGAATCGTTGCTCGAAAAATTGTGGTCCAAGCGGATATCGCCGGTGCCTTCGTTCAGTTTTCGGTCGGGCTCCGCAGCGAAATTGTAGTCAAGAGCCGGGTTGTTCGCGTTGCTCGCAGGATAAAGCTGAATCAGTTTTTGCCCTATCGAGTTGATCATGGCCGCCGGAATTACATTGCACGGGGAGCCGCCAGTCTGCGCGCCCTTGGACCCCGGCACGATGGCATTTCCCGAGCCGTTGCACTCGAATGGAGCGCCGGTATACGGATTCATGAGGTTGGAGAAGCCATCAGGGTTGGTTTTGGGGGCTCCGGGCAAAAAGCCAGGACGAGGTACGCCGAAAGGATCGAGGCTGAAGTTGAGATCACCGTTGGCGTCCGGTGTCGTCATGGCAGTCGACGGAACTAGCCCGGTGAAGGAAATCCCGTGTCGCTGCATCTTGGCCTGATAATCAAGGAAGAAAAATGTCTTGTCTTTCTTGATCGGCCCACCCAAGGAACCTCCGAACTGATTCAGGTTGAACTTCTCTACGCTCGGAGCAAAGTAGCTGCGCGCATCGAGAACGGTGTTGCGGAAGAACTCAAATAGCGTCCCGTGAAACTGGTTCGCGCCTGATTTTGTGGTGACTAGGACGGTTGGACCGGCGCGTTCTCCCCATTCTGCCGAGTAATTGTAGGTCAGAACCTTGAATTCCTGGACGGAATCGATGGAGGAGAAAATCCCGATTCCGCCTTCATCCAGCTGATTATTGTCATTTCCATCGAGCATCCAATCCGTGCTTTGGGCTCGCGACCCGCCGACGGATAGCGAATAAGAACCCCGCGTCGACGCCTCGCTGCTCGCCGCGCCGTTGAAGAAGCTCACCGAGCTGGTTTCTTGCGTGGTGCCTGGCGTGAGCGTCGCCAACTGCACGAAGTTGCGGCCGTTCAAAGGAAGATCGGCAACTTGCTCGGAGGTGATCACTTGTCCCAGGGTGGGATTGATGGACTCGACCGCTACTTGGGTAGCGCTGACTTCCACCTTTTCAGAAACCGACGCCGGGGCAAGCGTGAAATCCAGTTCCCGATGCTCATCTACTTGCAGGCGAATATTTCGAGTCTCGGAGGCCTGGAAACCCGCAGACGTTACCCGAATCGTGTAGTTCGCAACCGGCAGCAAAGGTATAAGGTAGTGGCCCGAGTCGTCCGTTCTAACCACCCGAGAGAGAGCCGTGCTCTCCGACGTTGCTGTCACTTCAGCGCCCGCGATCACCGATCCCGTCTTGTCCGTAACCGTCCCCGAAAAGCTTCCCGTAGCCTGGCCATAAAGGAGTGGGCATATGGAAAATGCGACCACACAACAAACCACAGCCCGCAGCGCCCTTTTCGTCAGCATGGATGTCCCCTTTCGCGACCCACCTCAGCAAACGAGCAGAACTCCAAGAAGAGCTCCGATGATAGTCCCGGTAATATGAATGTATTACGGTCCTAACTGTCAAGAATTTTTGTGGAAAGTGCCGTGAGGCGGTTCCGCAGTCCGTCCACTGAGCGCTAAGATTTCCCCCTACTTGGTAAAGGAACCGTGAAGCGGAGAAAAAAGGATATTTCGCGGACACGGCCTCGTGTTGTGGATGTACCAGGGATGGCTTCGCTCGTTTGCATCCCGCCGGTCGCCGCACCCGTAGGCTCACTCCGTTCAGAAACCAATAGGCATCGCCGTCGTTCAACCGCGCCTGTTGAAATTTGCACACCGCCTCGTCCAGATCCCGCGTCAGCCTCGGCCGTCTAGGCACTCACCGCTTCTCCGGTCAGGCTGGCCCCCGCCCGCGAGACCTCTTCCCGCACCCCGCTGAAAATGCTTCAGCCCCTGCGGCAGAAAGCTCTGGCCCCGGGTGCGCGGATGCCGAGCCGAATCCTGCGTGGCGGGCATATAATAACCGATCGTCCGCGGTTCGGATGTTAAAGAACATGAGGCATCAAAGCCGTTTGTGGCCGAAATTGGTTGCCGTGCTGCTGGTGATGACGACTTCAGTAGGGTGGGCCCTGTGGAATGGCATGCCTCCTGGTGTCGAAACTCCGCCGGACACTGCCGAGGCACACCTGGGAAACGGATATAGCGCCCTGACGCAGGAGCACTACGAGGATGCTGCTAACGAGTTTCGCGCTGCGCTGGCGATTAATCCCAAATTGGTTCTCCGGGCACAGTTTCCTCTGGCAGTCGCGCTTTTCGAAATGCACCAAGCGAAAGACGCTCGTCACGAATTCGAATCTGTACGTCGTGCTGTCGGAGATCATCCAAACATTTTGTACTACCTAGGCAGATTGGACCTCGAGAATGCTAACTTCAACAGTGCTGTCAAGAATCTAGCCAAGGCGGCCGCAAATCCTCCATTTCCTGATACCTCCTATTATCTCGGATTCGCTTACTTCAAAGCGGGCGACCTGGGTGCTGCGGAAAAATGGTTCGAGGAAGCCACGCGGCAGGTACCGCGGGACTCTCGCGTTCCGTATCAACTGGGGAAGCTATATCAGAAACAGGGTCGGAAGGATGAGGCCGACAGGGCCTTTGCCAAATCGGAAGAACTGCGTAAACGCAATGCCAATGACAGCAGAGTCAGGCTCGAATGCGCGCAAACAATGGATCAAGGGCTGCGAGAAGAAGCAAGCGCAATTTGCGAACAACTTTATGATCCGAACGATGCACAGAATCTAACAGCCCTGGGCACGATCTACGGTCAGCATGGCAATTTCGAAGAAGCGCTAAAGTGCTTTCGGAGGGCAGCGGAGCTGGAACCGAGATCGCCACAAATGCAATACAATCTTGCGCTGGTCTATTATCAGCTCAATCAATTCGAAAACGCGCGGCTACCTCTCGAAAATGCCTTAAAGGAATGGACAGATTTGTTTCGATTGAACGCTCTTTATGGAGCTGTTCTTCGAAAGCTAGGGGAAGGTAGTGCCGCCCATCAAGCCCTCCGCCGCGCGCACGAGCTGAATCCCTATGATTCAGGTACGGCGGATCTGCTTTATTCAGTGACACTCGAACTTGCGCAAGAGAGCAAGAGTGCCCAGAAGTTTTCTGACTCATTGCAGTTTCTTCAGGAGGCAATAAAGCTGCGGCCCGGCGATCCTGAACCTCACCGGCGGCTGGCAGAAATCTACACTCTCACCGCCCGTTCTCCTGAAGCAGCTGCCGAATGGCGTGAAGCAGAGCGCTTGAGCGGGCGTTCGGCAAATTAGCAGTGGTTTGGGTAATCCCAAACCGACGGTCCTCTGTTCCCCGACAGTTTCGCTGAGTGTATACCCAGCGAGTGTGGCTTGCGCCAGCGGAAGCATCTTGAGGCAATTCTTCTTCTCCGGCTCTCAACTTTGCCCATCTCGCCCTCTGAAAGCTATGGATTCGACCCCTTCGATGGCACAATTCCTGCCCCTTCCCGCAGAGTCAGGAACTGATTCGCCGCAATCCCCTTAAACGTCTCGTGCAGCCCGTTGGGCCAGTACACCTCGATATCCGCCGAAGTCTTCGAGCCTAGCCCGAAGTGCAGCCGCGGATCGTTGCAGGAATAAAAGCTGGATTGGCTCAGTACTGCCTGCGCTTGAACTTTCGATCCGTATCGTACCAAGACCCTGGCTCCTATCGCGCTGCGGTTCGACTTCACTCCCTCCAGCTTAACCTTGATCCAGTTCTGTTTTCCCCGCAGATCGTTGCGTAGCAGCGACGGCGGTTCATTCAAATTCACCACCAGGATGTCGAGATCGCCATCGTTGTCAAAATCTCCGAAGGCACAGCCGCGGCTGCAGTGCGGTTCCGTTATTCCAGGGCCAGCCTGCTCTCCCAGTTCCTCAAAGGTGCCATTCCCCAGGTTGCGAAACAACGCCCGGGGAGTCTTGTTTGGATATTGGGGGAGTTTGCGTTCAACTTCGGGGTAAACGTTACCTGAAACCAGGAATAAATCAGGGTAGCCGTCATTATCAAGGTCGACGATGCCCGCCCCCCAACAGATATAACGCGTTTCCACCGCCAATCGCGTCTGCCGCGTCACATCATCAAAATTTCCTTTGCCGTCATTGTGATAGAGGCCATTCGCGTCATCGGCAAAGTGGGTCTTGAGAAGATCGAGGTGTCCATCCAGATCATAATCGCCGACGCCGACTCCCATACCCGCTTGTTCCATGCCGTCATCGCTGAGCGCCACACCACGGAGGATACCCTCTTCGCGGAAAGTTCCATCGTGGTTATTCATAAAGAGCAGACTCGGGGTCGAGTCGCAGGCCACGAAGATATCGGTCCATCCGTCCTCGTCCAGGTCGGCCGCGACTACGGTCATGCCATAGGATTCGGTAGCGTTGGCGATCCCCGACTCTTTGCTGACGTCGGTGAATGTCCCGTCGCCGTTATTCCGGTAGAGAGAATGCCGCCCGGTGGGTAACCCGCGCGGCCCACATTCGACTGCCACTCCTTTCCAGCTGCAATTCAGGTTTTCGCCAGGTACGGGTGCGTGCTCAAACGAAAAACGGACATAGTTGGAAACGAAAAGGTCGAGGTGTCCGTCGCGGTTGTAGTCGAGGAAGCTGCTCCCAGCTCCCCAACGCGGCTGATCGTTCCAAAGGCCGGCGCCCTTGGTGACGTCTAGGAATGTGCCATCACCGTTGTTGCGGTACAAACGGTTCTGTCCAAAATAGGTGCAAAAAATATCATCAAATCCGTCGTTGTTGTAGTCGCCAATCGAAACGCCTGAGGCCCAGCCAACCGCCCTGAGACCTGCTTTTTCGGTCACATCGGTGAAAGTGCCGTCGCGGTTATTTTTGTACAGCCGGTTCGTCGCTCCTGGCGGATCTCCGGTCAGTTGCGTGCCCGAAAGAAGAAAGATGTCCATCCAGCCGTCGTTATCGTAGTCGATGAAGGCGCATCCGCAGCCGGTTGCTTCCAGAATGTACTTCTTGCTCTCCACTCCCCCGTAAATCACCGGTTCACGGAGCCCGGCAGCTTGGGCCACATCCACAAAGTGCGCGTAAAAAGGACGGCCCGATGGCGCGGGTCGAGCCACTGGCTTTACGATGTGAGCGGCTACACCTTGCGCGAAGAGGGGACGCGTCGCCACCAGCGCGGCCGAACCCAACGAAAATCGTACGAAATCACGGCGCGTATACTTCAAGGATCTTCGAGCTCCCTCGGGGCGTGACTTTGTTCCACAAGTTTATAGCGATTGTACTCAGATTCCTCTTTGGTGGCTTCCATGCGAAGTCCGGCGATTGCTTGCGTACAGGTATCTCGTCCGGGTGAGCCACCATCAGTGGCGGATTTTGTATGTCCTCGCTCATGGTACTGTCTTCGGGGGCGTGAGTGTAGGTTCTTCGCTGCCGTCCAACGAGCGGATTGTCGATGGAGATGCGATGTTCACACCACATAGTCTGGCGGTTGCATTGCTCATGATGATCACGAGCGCGATTTGCTGGGGTTCCTGGGCTAACACCTACAAAGGCGTTAAAAACTATCGCTTCGAGCTGTTCTACTGGGACTACGCGGCAGGAATCTTTCTCATATCCGTTGTCTTGGCTTTAACCATGGGCAGTACCGGCAAGGACGGGTCAAGCTTCCTCAACAACGTGCATGCCTCCGACCGCGGAAACATCCTATTCGTCATTGTTGGGGGCGCGATCTTCAATCTTGCGAACCTCCTGCTGGTGGCAGCCATCGCTATGGCCGGTTTGGCCATCGCCTTTCCGGTTTCGATCGGGATTGCCCTCGTCGTCGGGGTGGTCTTGAGTTTTGCACTGCAGCCGAAAGGAAATGCCGGCCTTCTGGCGGCCGGAGTTGCCTGCGCCCTCATCGCGGTTGTGCTCGATGGCAAGGCATACGGCAGCCTCTCGAGCGCCACGCGTTCGGTTTCAAGAAAGAGCCTCAGCGTTTGCATCGTCTCGGGCATTCTCATGGGGCTTTGGGCGCCCTTCGTGGCCCGAGCCATGACCCACGGCAACCCGCTCGGTCCCTATAGCGTGGCTGTTTTTCTCACCCTCGGTGCGCTGTTATCGTGCTGGATTTGGAACCTCTACTTAATGAAAAGACCCTTGACCGGTCAGCCGGTTGGCTTTTCCGGTTTTTTCCACGGGCCGATTTCGGGTCACGCCTTAGGTGTGCTGGGTGGGGTGATTTGGGGGATAGGCATGGTCTTCAATCTCGTCGCCGCCAACTTCACCGGTGTGGCCATCTCTTACGCGATTGGCCAGTCTGCTCCCATGGTAGCGGCGCTATGGGGGGTATTTGCTTGGCGGGAGTTTGCCGGTGCAGGCACGAGGGCGAAAATCTTCCTCGTCTCGATGTTCGTCTTCTACGGCTTGGCGATTCTGCTGGTCGCGCTAGCCCATGGCTGAGTCCGCCTCTTGGTTGTTCTGGCGCCGCCCTGCGAACCAGCGGAGTCGCCGCGGTCGCGCGATGAAATGCTCGCTCCAAGATGGCGACCGACATCCGCATCTATATAGAATATAAGAAGTACTAAGGAGGTAGACGGAAGTAGAAAGACCCCTTGGCATGGAGCAAGGGATGCGGTATCTTGGCCAACGCGAGAATAACGACAAGCGGACAACCCCGCAAGTGTTTACCGCTTTCTTAGTAGAGCTTCAGAGGCAAGCGAAGGAGTTGCCGCGCAGCGAAAACGCTGGCTTTCGGTACAATCGGTTTTAGTGTCACGAAGGTTTAGAAAGAGTATTCCGCGATGAAATCTCCTCTTTTCCTATCCGGTGTGCTTGCAGTTCTTTGGTTATCCGCTGGTTCTAACTGCCTCCTCCATGCCCAGGCCGGGATGGCTTCCACGCCGCCGAATTCCGCTGCCGAGCCCTCGCGCCCGGGCGAAGCCGCGCCTCTGGCATCGCCCGAGATCGTTATTCCCGGTCCCCTGCGCTCGTTCTTCCGCATGGCCGGCATCAGCCAGAAAATCTCGAGCCAGGAAGTCTTGCCCTTACTGGCCCGCAACGTGTTCTCGCAAGGCTATGAAGGCTCGCAAACCAAAGGTCGGGAAACCGAGTTCCTGCTCCTGCTGATCCGTTACGTCGAGCAGGCGAGGGAATTGGCGACTTTGGCCGGACCGGACGGGGTGATTCGGATCTCGGGTTGCGAGGACGCCCGCCCCCTGTTGCGCATCCTTGGCTATCGGGTTCGCCAGGAGTGCGGGCGCAGCAGCACTTCGCTTGTGACCTCCGACCCCGATCGGGCTTTCCTGACCGTAGACTCCGGCTTCCCTCTGCCCGAACTGGAAGAAACTCTCGAAGGCGGCCGACCGTTCTCCTATGCGTTCCCCTCTTCGCGCGTGCCCGTGCTGTTCTCCGCTGAGGAATGGGTCGGGGCCAGCCGAGAAGCCGGTGAAGACGACAAAGACTTACTCAATGCGCTTCTTCGCGATCCTGTGTTGGCCCATTTGTATTGGGCGATGACGCGGATGGATCGGGAAACCAGCGCGGTTTTGCGACAGTCTGCGGGCCTCAAGAAACTGCTGCCCTATGCTGCGGTTCTCGATTTCTATGGTGACGAAATCCGGGTACGCGGGGGACACGTGGCCGTTCCCGGCGGCACGCAGGCGCAATCGGGATGGAAGGACCTGGTGGGAGCCAGTCCGGCGTCGCCGGGGGATTTTGTTGTTCGGTTACTGGCCAAGGACCGAGGTTGGCTGGCGGCTTATTTTGACGCTCTTTCCCGGGTCAATCAGACGCAGCAGGCACACTTGACCGAGCCTCGCCGCCTGCGGCGCATGTATCAGGCGCTCCGGGAACCGGATCCTTCGGTCGAGGCTGCACGGCCGGTATTTCGGCCGGCGCCAGGTCTGCTGATGCTCTTTACCCGCCTGCAATGGGATTCCGACGGCAAGCCGCATGTTCCCGGAAATCTGGAGGTGTGGAAGCAGATTCTCAATCAGAAGACGGACGCCAAGGTCATTCGCGGATGGGCCAAACGCGCCAGTCACTGGAACGATCCCGAGCAGCTGCTCGATGGAATGGTCGCACTTTCCCGGGTGGAGACCGACGCCGGCCCGTTACAAATCTATCTGATGCTGAGCGAGCTCGATAGCCGGCGAGCCCCAGGGGCGCGCTTGAGTCCCCAAACCGCGCGCCTGATGGCGAGCAAGTTCGCGCAATACAGCAATCAATACCTGATCTTTTCCGAATTCCCCGAGCTCAGCGATCAGTCGATTGTGCGCTTCCTCAATGCCGCCGACGCATTCGACAAGATTTCCAATCACACCTTGCGCGGCAACGCCATGGGGATCTTCCAGGCCAACATCGGAATTTGGCAGATTTTGGCACGCCAGGGACAGATACCTCCGGCCAAGCTGAATGACTCCTGGCAACGCGTCATCCAACCTTTGACTGATATTCACTCGCCCACGCAGCTGTTTGACGGGGGATGGGATTCGCTGCGGGGAGTGCTGGTGGCTGCCACCGGGAACGCGAAGGCTTCGCAGGACGACATCATTGAGTTGTTGGCGGGGCCCCGGCAGTCGACTCCCGAAGGGCAACAGATGCACGAAGAGCTGGCCACTCGGATGCGCACGGCCA
>JASHSL010000314.1 GCA_030040855.1 Terriglobales bacterium | reverse complement strand
GAGTTGAAGCGGTTCACATTGAGGCTGAGAAACAGGCTATCGCGGGCACTGGCCTGATAGTCGAGGCGGGGGGTTAGCACCCAATCGTTGCCCTTTCTTGCTTTGAGGCCCAGATTCGCGTTCAAGGCATTCACGACGTTCGATACTTGCTGCAGATAGACCGGATTGCTCGGGTTCGGCGTGGAGTCGCTGCCCGGCACGGGCAAGGGGCCGTTCGGCGGGGGCAGTGTCGTCCCAGCCGGGATACCAAAATTTGCAGTCAAGAAAGACGCCAAGTTCGTCGGGTTGGTCGCCAACGCCGAGTTGATGACGGGAATCGGATTGTTGCGCAGCTGCTGCTCATAATCCGCAAAGAACCATAAACGGTTTCGCAGAATTGGACCGCCCAGCCCGGCGCCGAATTGCTGCAAATCATCTTGCGGCTTCGGATTACCTAAGGATTTATCGAGCGCATCGTTGGCACTGAATACGGAGTTGCGGTTGTAATAGAACGCACTGCCATGGAAAGCGTTCGTGCCCGATCGGGTAATCGCGTTTACGAAACCGGCTCCGCCGCCATAGATTGCGGTGTACGGACTGACGGCGACTTGAAACTCCTGGATCGAATCTTCCCCAAACAGGTAAGGGATGCGGTTGCGGCCGACGATATCGGAGAAGTAGTTGTTGGTGGCATTGGAGCCATCGACGGTGAACGAAGTAGAGCCATTTCCATTGGCGTATCCGGAATCCTCGCCGCCCTGTTGTCCAGCGATGCTCACCAGGCCAGTGTCGCCGTCGTAGCTGGTATTCGGCGTGAGCATCATGAAGTTGGTGTATTTTCGTCCGTTGAGCGGCAAGTCTTCGATCAACTGGCGGTCGATAACCGTGCTGGCGGACGATTCGGTCGGCCGGAGCAGGGGTGTGGTTCCGATTACCTTCACGGTGTCCGTGGCCGCTCCTACCTGCAGCTTGATGTCCTGCGAGGTAGTGTTTCCCACTGTCACAGCCACGAGCACCTGAACATCGCGAAAGCCTTCGCGGCTTGCCCTAATCGAATAGGTACCGGGCATAAGCGCGGGAAACTGATACAGTCCCGCATGATTGGTCGTAGTCGTTTGTTGAATGCCAGTCGCGAGATTTTGAATCACTACCGATACTCCCGGAACAACTGCTCCGCTTTTGTCCGAGACCAGTCCGCTCAGAAAGCCCGTCAATACCACATTCTGGGCGCTGAGCCATACGCAACTCGCCAACACGGCCAGCAGGCTCGATACCCTCAGGCAATTAGCTACAGGAAGGATGACCCTCTTCGGTCGAAGGACAAATTCGGCTTTCATATTGACTCCTATCGATGCGGAAAATGATCAGTGTGGCTCGCTCGCGGAAAAACGAGCGCAGCGTGGAATTTTTGAGGACTGCAACAATTTTGCAACATAAAGAAGGTAGCGGTGGATTGTTAAGAGAATGCGGCTGGTCGATGAATTCTACAAGAAAATTTTATCGACAATCGATCTACTATCAGCAATACTACTAGCGATGATCAGTGATGCTGGCTTTCTGTGCCCGGGCGAGCTGCGGGTTGCGGTGGTGGCTGGTGGAGGAATCTTTGCGTCTTCGTTGACGCCAGGTTAATTTTCCGCGCGCTCGTTGACTCAGTCGGTCTTCGCCATTAAACTCAGTCTCACTGCCGGAGACCAGTTCGGGTAGTTCGCCATGGATCAAGTTTTCTCCTTTTTCGAAGCCAACCCCAGATCGAACCTGGGACCACTCGAGCGCCAGGTGCTCGACGTCGTATGGGAGCTTGGAACCGCGACGGTTCGCGAAGTGGTCCGGGATGGGAAACTATGGCAGACCTATCCCACGATCATGACGACGATGGACCGGCTGTTCAAAAAAGGACTCTTCAACCGCGTGCCCGAGGGACGGGCGTTCCGATACTCGCCACGGTATGGCCGGGAAGAACTAGAGCGGATTGCCGCCGAAGAGAGCATCCGGCAACTCCTGAGTTCACAGAATGCGTCGTTGCACCTGTCGTATCTGGTCGAAAGGGCCGGCACCCAGGACGAAAGATTGCTGGACGAATTGGAGGCCCTGGTCGAGCGGCAACGAGCGGAATTGAAGAAGGGAGAGGCGAAGTGATTTTTGTCGCCCGCGGGATGATGGTGTCGCTCGCGTTTTTTTCGCTGGCGTACAGCTTGCTTTCATGCCTGGCCCTGCTGAGCTGGCGAGGCATGCGTTTCTTCTCCCGACATCCTTCGGTCGACCTGTTGTTCAGTTTGCGCGTGTTGCCTTTCGTCTTTTCTGCCGCCATCACAGGGTTCCTTGCCTTCCCATCGTTCTTGCTGCTGGAGGCGCACACGATGGATGAGGATTTGGGCACGTTCGCCCTGAGCATCAGCGCTTGCCTGTTTGTAGGCGCGGGCCTCTACCAGGTGATCTCCGCCGCAGCGACGACCCGTCAGGTGGTTGCCGAGTGTCTGGAAGGAGCAAGGGGCTTACGGGCCGATGACGCAACCTCACTCGTCTCGCCGCAGAGCGTGTTGCCTCTCATGCTGATTGGCATCCGTGTACCGAAAGTCGTCATCTCCGAAGCGGCCCGCGAAGTACTGAGCGAAGGGGAGCTACGAGCGGCCCTGCAGCACGAGGTCGAGCACTTGCGCGCGCGCGACAATCTGAAGAAGGTGGTTCTCAGTTTCATTCCGTTTCCCCTCATGGCGGAACTGGAAAGAGCGTGGCAGGAAGCCGCAGAGCTGGCCGCCGATAACCGCGCGGTGTCGAGCCGCGAGGAAGCTCTGGATCTGGCGGCGGCGTTAATCAAGCTCTCGCGCCGTTTTCCGCCGCAAGCCGCTCCTGCATTCACCACCGGACTTGTGAGTATCCCGGGCTCGGTGACCACGCGTGTTGAACGTCTGCTTGCGTGGAAGGAAGATTCCGATCCCGCCCACCACCGTTGGCGCTACGCCGTTCCTCTAGCGTTTGCTGCCATCCTTGGTCTTGCTCTAAAGCTTGGTTCGGTATTGATCCTGATGCATTCCCTCACGGAACGGCTCGTGCCCTGAAACCCACCGTGCCCTGCTCAAGCAAGTTAACGTCAAATCGCAGTGGCCCGGAATGAAAAACTGAATCCGGGTTTCTCCGATTCTGACTGGCCGTTCGCGATCCAACTCAGCAACGTAGGAAATGACATTCCGGCCTCCGCTACCAAGAAAGAAGGGCGCCTCCCTTCGAAGGCGCCTTGAGAAGCTAGCCATCCGCTCGAGCGTACAGGCTACTTCGATTCAGGACTGGTCGTGACTTGCCTTGTTTCTGGCTGTGGCGTTCCGCCCCGCCGAATCTCGGCGCCCGAGCGGGTTGTCGGATAGGGCGTATCCCCCTTGAGACCTTGCCAAATGATGCGGTTGAACACCTGCGGATTGACTCTGTCCTCCTCGCTGAAGTCCATACCTTTGGTCTTCTCCGCCCACCAGGCTGCGTCGTGGGTGGGATGAGGCAGGTTCGCCCGGTTGATGACGTACTTGTTGGGGATCGGGAGATCCGTCGTGTACAAGAATTGGGACGGAACGGCTGAATAATTCCAGCACGTCGAGCCACCGCCCTTTTTGGCATTGCAATTCATCGTTGTGTCAAAGACGGTCGTCATCGGTGGAACGCCCGAATCATGAACGCTCAGTTGCTCGGTGCCCAGGACTTCTTCAATCGTGCGCACCATGCTCACGGTGGTGTAGAAATCGGAGACCACCGCTGCCTGCTTGACGTAGGGGCCCACAATGAAGGCAATGCTGCGGTCACCGCTGACGTGGTCGGCACCATCCTGCGGGTCGTCTTCGATCATGAAGATGAGCGTGTTGTTGGCGTAGGGGCTGTGGGCGATCTTCTCGGCCACCAGTCCCACGGCATAGTCGTTGTCGGCAATCTGGAGCTCGGGCGTATTCACGCCGAAGCTGGCGTTGCTGAAGTTGCCGAAGTGGTCATGCATGATCCGCAGCAAGGTCAGATTGGGGAACGTATTCGCCTTCACCTGCTGGTCGAATTCCCGAGCCCACTCCGTATAGCGGAAGTAATCGGGCATCGAATTGTCAAAACCGCGAAAACACAAATCTGTGAGCTTGAGCAAGGCCCGGTGTGCCGGGAAAGCCACCTGGATCGGTGGGTTGTGAGCGCAAGGGTCCGTGAGGGTTGGAGTTATTATACCCAGATCCTCCAATACGTCCATCGCACCCAGATCGAGATAGAATCCGTAGTTGCGGACGGTGAGGCCCTTGCTGAGCGCGGCATCCCAGATGTAGCCCAGGCCTTCTTGGCCTTCGGGGCCATCGGCTGCCACTTCATTGGCGTTTCCGGGTAACAGGTTCGGATCGTTGGGATAGATCGGTTGCCACGCCTTGCGCGCCTTGACGCCGGTGAGCGCCACGTTGATATTGCGCGAAGTGCCTTCGCTATCGTAGTTGCACCCACCCTTTCCGTAGTTGACGGTAACACACTTCTCGTTGATATCGAGAGCCCGCGCCGCAGTCGACCACTGCCATCCGTCCATGCTCACCATGGAGGTGTCGTCGAAGTTGTCGAGAGTCACAAATTGGCTCGCGAAGTTGTGGAAGTTCGGTGTGACCGAGGCGGGAAACTGGTTCAACGACACATCCGCATTGGCACCGTTGTTCAGATCACCCAGCACCTGGTCGAACGTACGATTCTCTTTGATGATGTAAATCACGTGCTGGATATGCTGATTCAAGAAGGTCATGATCGCCTTGTCCGGGGCGCTCAGTTCGAAATTGAAGCCATTGTTCTGCGCGACCACCCCCGTAAGGGTTGCGAGTTGCTCGGGGTCCGGCACAGGCAGCGTCAGGAAACCTGCGTACTCGTTCTGCCACGCATACTGGTTATACCCGCCGTTCTGCGCCTGAACGGATTCGCAGCCGGAGCCGAAACCGCCGCCGGGATCGTTATTGATGTAGCGGCAGTTCAGCGGATTGGGGCTCTCTACGCTCTTGCTGTTCACCACGTAGAGAGTGGAAGCATCCGGGCTGACGCTGACCGAATTGGGGTACCACCCTGTGGGAATGAGCCCGACAACTACGGGCGTCGTTCCGGTAAGGCTGATCACGGCCACGGCGTTCGTGCCGCCGTCGGTGACGTAGGCAGTCTTTTCGTTGGGCGAGAGGGTAACGCTGTTGGGGTTGCTGCCCTTCGGGATCTTGGTTCCCGAACCAAGCAGGCCCACGGGCGCACTGGCATTGACCTGGCTCAGGACTTTGTTGGTCGCGGTGTCAATGACGATCAACTCGTCGGAGTTGCTCGCCACCACAAAGAGCCGGCTCTGGGCTCTATTCAGGGTCATCTTCCCCGGGTTGCCGGCTACAGGAATCCGGGTGGTGAGGGTTAGAACACCCTTGGACAGGTTCAGCACATCGATCTCGCGGTCGCGAACACTCGAGACGTAGACCGTATTGCTGCCCTTGACAGCGACTGCGTAGGGGAACTCTCCGCCAGGAACGCCGACTTTGGCCGGGTTAATTATGCCGGGACGAAGGTCGAATTCCTGTCGAACCACACCGAGGACCAAGTCAACCACGGTGACGGAATCGGTTTCATGGTTCGCGACGATCAGCGTGGTGCCATCGGCGGTGATGCCGAGTAAAGCGGTGGTGGGGCCGACCTCGGTCTCTGTTTCCATAAGGTCGCCGAAATGACCGAGCGGCATCACCGTGGAGGACTCTACCCATTGGCCCTCACGCTGGGTGAAGGTATACACGGAGTCGCTGGCTCCGCCGCCCACATAAAATGCGGAACCATTGGGAGCCCACACGATGCCGTCAAACGCCGTCTGGCTGTTGGTTCCCGGGGGAGTGGTGACGAGGGAGGGCTTTAGTTGGAGCACTTGTTTTTCCACGGGCAGGCTGGGCTGGGAGATGTCGTACACGAACACATATTCGCCAGAATCCTGCGGTTGATAGTTGCCGTCGGGATCCAGATTCTGGTTGTAGCCGCTAGTTAGGATGAGCAGAGTTTTGCCATCCGGACTCACCTCCGTGCTCTCTGCGCTGTCGGGTGAGTAGTTGGGATAATCCGGCAAGGCAACCTTTAAAGGCTGGAAGAACGATCCCGGTGCTGCGTTAGGCGTTATGGTTGCGCCGGTTGGTAGAACATCGGATTGCGCATAGGCGCCACTACAGCCAGTGATGGTCGCCACAGTAAAAGCAGCCGCGAGACTGGCTCCGCGGAGGAAGGTATGGATCTGCATGAGCGAACCCTCCAAAAGTCGGGTAAGAGCTTCGACTTTTTCGAGACGAAGGAAAGACTGTTGGTCGTGGTGTGAAATGGGTGGCTAACAGTGCACGCTAAACTTGCAGTGTTACAGGCGGGTTACGAATACGTGAAATCTTATCGACAGTAATTGATATTTGGAGTACCTGAAACAATTTGGCCGAGGAACGGCGAAACCTCAACCCCTGCTTGGAAACGAGGTTTGTTCTACCGCCCCTTGCCAACGACCGGCAGTGGAGTGTCAACCCGTATACTTATTTCGGGTGCGTGGTGGACAGCTTCCTTTGGCTCGGTTAAAAGATTAACAAATGCTCACAGACTCCCCACCTCGGAGGGCAAGCCGCGCAGGATTTCTCGAGAGCGACCGGATTACGACTCTCGATCACCCCCAGGACGAACGTTTGCTCTCGATTACGAAATCCATTGGCTCGGCCATTGAAGCGGGGACAAGCGGGGAGCTCCGCCGTGCCTGTGAACAATTTCTGGGTGCCGCATCGAAGTTTTACCAAGTCCCGGGATGCGAAATCCGCGTGCTTGCAGCCCGGCCTTTGCGAGTTCGCGAACACTGGACCACCGAACTTTTCGGGGACTACACGCCCGCAACTATGTTGATCCGCGTCTGGATGCGGACGGCAGTGCGAAAAGAGGTCACCTCCTTCGGCACGTTCCTGAGTACGCTTTGCCACGAATTTTGCCACCATCTCGATTTTCAGAAGTTCGGGTTTCACAATTCCTGGCACACCCGCGGGTTCTATCAGCGAGCCGCCGCGCTTTACCATCATGCGCGGAATACCCCTCCAAAGCGGCTGTTCTGGGTGCCTGTGCCGGGCGGGCGCTGGCGGATTGACTGGCCACGCACAAATCGGGGTGGATAATCCTGTGGCAGTCCAATTCCTGCTCGTTCTGGATAAGTGCCACAACCGTGTCGCCGCAGTTTTGACAAGGATTAAGCACTCGGGACACCAGCCTCGCGAAACCAAAAGCGATTGACCGGTGTTCAAGAAGGCGGCACCTCCGAGCGAGTCCGCTAGGGCCCGTAAGTACCCAACCCGTCATTACGAACTAGCCATTGTTTGCCGGGACGATTGTTCATACCATGTCGTCCTCCGAGGGAAAGTGAGGCCCCTCAGAGACGCGAAGCGCAGAGGGACTTGCCGGGGGGGACTTGGTAGGTCCCTTTGCCTATTTGGCGATGGTGGGTTTCGAGCCCCAGGCTCCAGTGATTCCCGAAACACGCGACAAATTTCCAACTTGCAAAGGCCGGCGTGTTCTGCTTAAGTGAAGGATTCAAGCACTCGAAAGAGTCGGAGATTTCAGAAAGCAGCTAGCAGAGCAAACCGAAAATAAACACATTCCCCTTGGCCAAACCCCTGTGACCGCCACCCCGCGCCCTAGGTGCGCTTGCCGTCAAATCTACCGCCGAGGTGCGGTGTCTTGGCTTGAACGGAACAACGTTTGTAAAGTGGCTTCAAACACCGTCTCCGCCAGCGTGCGGTCCTCGTCTGAATGGGACATATCCAGTTGGAACCCACCGGCTATCGGAGTAACGATAATCGTCATGGGTTCTTGCAGAAGGCTTTTCATCTATTCTCTAGCCTCGCAACTAAGGCCACGGTCCTTTTGCCTTTGTCTGATTTCTCGTCCTCTCCGGACATCTCTCCGGAGCGGAATATTGATTTTCGAACTTCTGGTTGGCGCCGTCTATGGCGGACCAGTGCCGGGCACGATGGTGGCCTATCCCAGCAGATAGAAATGCGAAAGTCCTTTGGGCAGAACAGGTTAGACTCTTCCTTTCTCCTCTCCCGATCGCCGCTGGCTGTAGTTCTGCCGCGGACGGCGTAGCATTCGGCATGCGCAGAAGGGGTTCAGATCACCTCGATCAAGACCCATATGATGGTTGGGTGGCCGGCAATGTCGTAGTTCGAGAAAAGCCGGATGAAGAAGATGACGAAGAAGACGATGAACCTGGCGGCGACGAAGGACAGGACGATGATGACGACGATGATGGAGGCTATTCGGAGTGAGCCCATGCCCCACTGCGAGGATCGGAATCTCGCCGAACCGTCGGCCGCATGCGAAGACCATCCCGACATCTCCTTGGGGTAGCCAAGAGAAGGTTTTGAAATGCGATCAGGAATCGGGCAGCGATCACAGATGGTAAACTGCCTGACCATGGTTCAGGGAGCGAAGAAGAAGGCTAAGAACGCAAGGCGGAGGCACACGTGAGCCAGGCAGAAGGAACCATCAATCGCAGAAACTTCTTGGCTAAGTCGGCAGCCCTGATTGCTGCGGGAGCAGTGCTGCCCAGCCCAGCTCTTTCGTACAGCAGGATTGCCGGCGCCAATGACCGCATTTCGTTATGCCACATCGGAATCGGGAGTCGGGGCACGGAGTTGGACTGGATCGTGTCCGAACTCAAGACCAGCCACAACGTGGAAATGACTGCCGTGTGCGATCTATGGCGAGTGAACCGCGAGAAAGCGGTCGCCAAGAATACCGGGTATTACGGGCGCGCGCCTCGCGCGTTTCGCGATTTGGATGAAGCGCTTGCCGCAAAGGACATCGATGCAGTAATCATCTCTACGCCCGAGCACTCGCACTCGCCGATTTTGAAAATGGCCGCAGAAGCCGGTATGGATGCCTACGTGGAGAAGCCGATGGGCAACGTACTGGCTGAGGTGAAGGCGGCTCGAGACGCGGTCCTCGAACAGAAGCGAATTGTGCAGGTGGGCACGCAACATCGCAGCGAGCCTTATCCGAAAGCTGCGCACGACCTGGTCGAGACCGGAGCTCTCGGAGACGTGAGCAAAGTGGAAATCGTCTGGAATTATCACGGGCCCAGGTGGCGTGGCCGGGAAGAAACCAAGCTGATCCGCGCGGAAGATACGGATTGGCGTAAGTGGCTGCTGACGAAGCCCTACCGCCCCTTCGATCCGCAAATCTATTGCGAGTTCCGCTTATACAAAGAATTCTCGAGCGGCATTCCCGACCAATGGATGAGCCACGCCATCGATCTCGTGCACTGGTTCATGAATGACAGCTTTCCCCGCTCCGTGGTCGCACATGGTGGTGTTTTTGCCTGGCACGATGGTCGCGAGAATGCTGATACCTTCCACGCCTTACTGGAATACCCCAAGGGTTTTCTGGTTAGTTACTCGACAAGCTTCGGCAATGATGCCCCAGGATTCACGCGCTACATGGGAAAGCAGGCCACGCTGATCAATCTCGGAGGTGAAGGCAGTCCGCGCTATCAATTGATACAAGAGAAGGGGAATCACGAGGACGACGCCGCCATCGACCAAAAGAGATCGGCGAAATACGTGCTTCTCCCGGGCGAGACCAAGCTTCCGCCCATGGGGATCGACGACCTGACCCTCGGACACATGGCCAATTGGTTCGAGTGCATGCGCTCCCGCCAGCAGCCTCATTGCACGGTGCGTGACGGATTCGCTCACTCGGTGGCATGCATGATGGCTGCGCAAGCCTACTGGTCGGGGACGAAGCAGTATTGGGATGCTCGGAACGAGGCAATTCTCGACCGTGCGCCAGACGGCTGAGGGGGAATTCCCGCGGCGCAATTACGACAAATAGCGAATAGTTTCCTCGACCAGTCGCCTAGTCGGCCCGTACGGCTCGCCGGGTGCATCGAACTCCATCGAGCAATATCCGCGATAGCCGCTCGATTTCAAAATTTCGAAGGATTTCTTCAGGTCAATATCAAACTGCTTTCCCTGATCGTCGACCTCGCCGCTTTTGACGTGGCAGATGCCGTAGGCGTGGCGAAACATGGCCGCGACCGCCCGATAATTGAAATCGGCATCACCACCCAGCATGGAGTTAGCAAAATCGGGTAAGGCATGCAGAAACGGGCTGTGAACGACCTCAATGACCTTCACCAAAAAGAAGGCATCCTCGCTGACCAAGTCGTCGTTCTCCAGGTTCACCACGACGTTGTTTCCGGCAGCGTATTCGGTCACTTGGCGAAGGCTGTCCGCGGTACGCTCCACCTGGGGCGCTGCATTCGAGGCACGCTGAATGTGCACCCGAATGCTGGGGGAACCAATCGCAACCGCCACGTCGACCCACTTCTTGGCAAAAGCGATCGCCTTTTGGCGAGCAGAGGGATCGGCATCGTAGAAGCTTGCCTCTCCACCGACGGCAATATTGACAACTTTCACACTCGCTTGGCTGAGCGCTTCCCGGAAACTGGCGAGCTCAGCCGGAGCAAGCGAGTGGAAATGTCGGTAATGGGGCTCGATATTATGCACATGAAACTTAGCCCTGAGCTGGGAGACGAACTCCGTGAGCTCCATCCCGGGCAAACTGGGGTCACGATCCGGATTGGTGGGACTCTCGATGTAGGCGCGAAACGGGTACGAGGCAACGGCGATCCGATCCCGCGGCTCGGTCGGAAACGATAGGTGCGGTTCCGCCACGGCAGTGGCAAAGGAATTCTCGAGGCTGTTGGCGACCCATCCGAGTGTCGTCAGAGCGGTGAATTGCCGTAGGAAAGTGCGTCGCGTTGGTAAGCGCATGCGATCCAGGTCAGAAGTCTCGGATGAGAATCAGGCTCGTTGCCCTTCGCTCTTTCAAATCGGCGTCTCGGCCGGGATCGAAGCCTCCGCCGTACGGGTTTGATCCTTTGAGCGGCCCCCCGAAACAAGCCTTGAAGTCGCCGCACTCATTCTATCCGGTTCCCGCCTCAAAACGTCACCCGGGCCCCAATCTGCGCGGCCAAGGGAATTCCGACCGTCGTGCCCGGACCGAAGAAGTCCCCGAGAGCCCCGGCAGGAATGGCCAGCTGTTCGAGACTGGTGACGGGTTCCGTAGCGGTGCAAGCCGCATTGGTACAGATCGCGGTCACGTTGCCCGATTGCTTATCGGCCAGCGGAACCGGCAGGTCCGACACGTTCGAGATATAGTTCGCTCCCGGATTGTTGCGATTGAAGAGATTGAAAAATTCGATGAACGGAATCACCGACCAGCGCTCATGGAAGTTAAAAGGCCGGCTGACCCGCAGATCGGCCTGGATATAGGGGGTTCCGCGGAATTCGTCCAGACTCGTAGGCACCCCATTCACCGAGATGCGTTGCTCGTTGTTCGCGGTGGTGATGGTAACGGGACGGGCGCTCTCGGCCTGGGTTAAGGTGGTCACGTCAAATCCTTTCGGAAGGTGCAGAGTGCCGGCAAGGACGAAGCGATGGGTGACATTTTCTCCCGAGGGGCCGTAGTCACCGGGTCCAAACGGATTCAAGGGATTACAAACCCCATTCACATAATCAAAGAGTTCCCCGAGGACGCATCCCCAGGTCTCGGCTCGCGAGAGGGTGTAGTTAGCCACCAGACTGAAACGTCCCGAAACATTGCCTTGCAAATGAAGCATCAACGCGTTGTAGGTCGAACGGTTGTCGGACTTGAAGAGATCGAGATTGGGAACCACGCTCGCTTGATCGGCCGCGTAGTTGGGGTCGGAGATGGAAATGAGCGGCGTGAATAAGTTGACGCCGCTCGTGTAGCTGTACGCCCGGTAGCCGTGATTCCCTTCCTGGTGCGTGTAATCGGCGCTCAAGATCCATTTTTGATTGAAGGCGTGCTGGACGCCGGCGGTGGCGTGAATGTTGTACGGAGTCCGGTAATCGGAAGCGATGAGGTTGCCATGGGCTTCTGCGCCACCGCGAATGCAGCCCGAGCCGACCAAAGCGTAGCTGCCGGGAACGTTGACGAAGCTGCAGGGTCCGGCGGGCCGGTTCACGGCCTGGAATGCGGTCGCCCAGCCGTTTTGCGCCAGATCGTCATAGAACATTCCGAACCCGGCGCGAATCACGGTTCTGCCGCTGTTGCCCGGAGCATAGGCAATGCCGAGGCGGGGCCCGATTTGCTTGCGGTAATCCTGCGGCGCACCCTGCTGCAAGGGAATTCCCAATGCCTGGAGGGTGAGATATGCCGGATTCTCGAACTGGCTGCGGCCCGAACCCTCGAACAGTCCCACGGTGGTCTGATAGCGCAAGCCGTAGTTCACGGTGAGTCGCGGCGTCACCTGCCAGGAATCCTGGGCATAAAAGGCGATGCGCTGCACGTCCTGCGAGAAACCGCCACCCAGATTGGAAATCGCGGCTCCCGCCAATCGGTCGTTCGTGAATACCGAGGGAGGTTGCGTCAGATAGTAGGTAGGATTTTCGGGAAACGTATAGAGCGTCTCAGTGTTGCCGGGAAATGCCCCGCTGAGCACCGGTTCGTGAATGAGGTTCAGTCCGAACTTGGGAGCATGACGCCCGGTGCTATGGCTCACGTCAGAACGAAATTGATATTTCTCCTGGTTGCGCAAATCGGGGAAAAAAGTAATGGGGGTAGCAAACTGATTGTCCCCGAAGGTTTCAAACCCGGAGACTGTCAGCGTCGTGGAACTGAAGGGAAAAGCGAGGGCGAAGCCAAGGTCTGAGTTGCGCTCCTGGGTGAGGTGCAATTCGCTGGCACCAATGGCCAGCGTGCCAACCCAGGTAGGGCTGAACGTGTAGGTGTTACTGACGGCGACGTTCCAGTAATTATTATGGGTCTTGAGTCCGGTTGAAGGAAGGGTCCCCTGTTGCACCAAAGCATTGTGGGTGAGATAGCTGTCAGCTGAAACCCGCAGGAACCAGTTGGACCTGGGCGACTGCGCCCAGTCAAAACGCAACGAGCCGTCGTAATCACGGAAAGGAATCGAAACAAAGTCCGGAACTGCGATCGCAGGCACGCCGGGAATCAACCCTTGGGAAGCGAGCGTTGCCAAAGCATCGAACTGCGTAATGCTGGCGGGACTGTACGCGATGCTGGCATTCTCGTGCACGTGCTCAAACCCGGCAAAAAACCACGCTCTGTCTTTCTTGAGCGGCCCACCGATCGTCCCGACATAATTTTGCCGAGAGAACGGCTGCTTGGGATTGGGCGGTGGATTCTCGATGGGGAAACGTGCGTTGAGTGCCGCCTGGCGATCATAAAAGGCTGCGTCGCCGTGCCACTCGTTGGTCCCGCGCTTGGTGGTGATGACTACCGAGCCAGCCGTGGTGCCTCCGGTGTCCGCGTCTTCCTGGGCGGTTTGCATGGAGAATTCCTGAATCACATCTGGAGAGAAATTCTCGAGGAACCCGCCGATATAGTCGTCCGAGTTGTCGACTCCATCGACGGAAAGCACATTATTGAGGCCAGAGCTGCCACCCGTAGAAACTGCCGTAATGCGGGCCTTGGTGGGATCGGAGGGCTCGACGGGCTCGGTTCCAGGAGCGAGATAGGCGATATTGGCAAAGCTGCGCGCGGCCAAAGGTAGAGTTTCGAGATCCTGGGACATGATCGCTGCCTGGTGTACCGCGCTCGCCAGATCGATCGGCTGGGTGGTAACCGAGGAACTTTGCGACTGAACCTGCACGGTTTCCTTGCCGCCGGCGGGCTTCATCGTAATGACGTAATCGCGGACGGAACTAACGACGACTTCGACGTCGGCCTGCGCCTCAGCAAAACCCGAAGCACTCACCGTCAGGCGATAGTTCCCTGGCAGCAGGTCATTCAGCCGGAATTCTCCGCGATCATCGGCGGTGGCCTGCCGCTCGAAAGCGGATGCGCGCGCCCGGGCCGTAATCTGAGCGTGCGCCAGGCGGGCACCGCTCGAATCCTGCACGTATCCGCGCAGCGCTCCGCTAGAGTTTTGGGCTTCGCCCGCCAGGGAAAAGGCCAGCCCGCCCAGGAGAACGAAAATCGAGACCGTAGTTTTGACTCGGCCGACCAAAAGCACGCGCCCACCGCAACTCGCGCGGGCCTTCGTACCCAGCCCCAGGCAACGGTCTTTGCGCTTGCGGAGGCCGACGGTGCGCAAAAGCGGAGTGGTTCGAGGATCCTGAGTCATCTTCATCATCGGGCCACAGCCGTACGGCTCGTCAAACACAATCTGTGAGACGGAGTTTCTCGAACTATCGCCCGTGCACGCGACCCTTCCCGTGCTATCCTCCGGCACGTGCGGCGACCGAACTGTGCCCTCGACGTCGAAGGCAAAGCCTGAGCAAATCTTGTTCTTGACCCGGGAGACAAGTCCCAGCCTTCCATGGAGCACCTGGGAATGAGTAAATTTACGATTATAGTGAAGCGGACTGCTAATGTGGAACCGGATTCGACCGTTTCTGAGCGTCAGTCGAACTGACACCGGCGATGCGGGCAGTAACAGACACGCACCAAGCGGGTTATTGGATCGGGAGTTCTCGGTCTAGGAGATTGGCGACGACCTTGGGGTCGCTGCTGGGCAGGTTGCAGACGTAATTTTGGCAGACATACGCCGTGGCTTTTCCATTCTTCGCCCGCATGTTGGCGATGAAGGGGAGTCTGCGCGCCAGCTCCTGTTGTCCCGTTCCCTGATCGGCGAGCATGAGGATACTGTTTGGCAAATAGCGCCCCCAGACAAGGTCGAGCATCTCACGGGTATCAGCGGCCTGCGGCTCTCCCGCAATCACGATCTGCCGTTGGACAGAGGTCAGGGCTTCGTACGCCGACATCATCGCCGGCATCGATTCTGGGTTGTTATTCAGCTGGCCTCCGAAGGCACTGATCGTCTTGACGGCTCGGTCGCGTGCGGTATCGTCCTCGGTGATCTGCCAGATCCGCACGAGGTTCATGGCCGCGACCGAATTGGCTGAAGGTTCGGCTCCGTCGTAGGCCTCACGATCCCTCCAGAGAAGATTTTTCTCCGCTGCGGCGGTCGTAAAGTAGCCTCCCCCCTGTTGGTCCCAAAAGAGAAGGTCTTCGGTTCTTTGAAGGCGCAGCGCCCAGTTCAGCCAGCGCAGATCGAATGATGCCTCATAGAGGTCGAGCAAGCCTGCGATGAGGCTGGCGTAGTCGGAGAGGAACCCATCCACCTCGGCTGCACCCAGGCGATAGCGCCGTTTCAGGCGACCGGTTGACGAAGAGTAAAGACGAGTTTCGAGCATGGATGCTGCCCGCCGCGCCGCTTGCAAATAGCTGGGCTCATGCAACACTTGACTGGACGACGCCAGGGCTGAGATCAGCACCGCATTCCAGGCCGTAACCACCTCGGTGTCCAGCGCTGGACGGGGACGCTCGCTGCGTGCCCGCAGCAGTTGCTTCTGGTCACCCTCCAGCTGCTGCTCCATCGCAGGCTCTCGGCCTTTGAAATAGGAAGCGGTCTCGGCTAGCGAGTGTTGCTGGTAAAGAACATTCATGCCCCTCATATTGCCTTCGATGTCCTGCGCCGCCGGCACATTGCCGTCGGGCTGTACGCCGTAGCGATATTCGAATGGCGGAGCGTCCTCCCGGCCGAGCACCTCCTTGACCTGGGCGGCAGACCATAGGTAGTAGGCTCCCTCACGGTCCTGCCCGCTGTTCCCCGGTAACGGGCTGTCGGCATCGAGAGCCGAATAGAAGCCGCCCTCCGGCCCGCGCATTTCGCGCAGGACGAAATCGAGCGTATCCCTTGTGGTTCGAGCGTAGTCCTGGTTATGAGTGATTTGGAATGCGTGCAGATAGGCTAACGCCAGTTGCGCCTGGTCATAGAGCATCTTCTCAAAATGCGGTACGACCCACCCGCTGTCGGTCGCGTAGCGATGGAATCCACCGCCAAGTTGATCGTGCACCCCTCCTCGGGTTATTCGATCGAGAGTGTGCAGCACCATGGCGAGCGCATCCTGGTTCTTTTCCCGCCGTGCATAGCGCATGAGGTATTCGAGTGCCACAGGACGCGGAAACTTCGGAGCTCCGCCAAAGCCGCCATTGGTGGCATCGTAGTTGCTCCGCATCTCGCTATAGGCAGCGGGGAGAGCGGACGGCTCGACGGCAGCGAAGCTTCCGCCGCTTGGGGTGCTCAGTTCGCGGGTGAGTTTGGCTGCCGTACCCAGTATCTGCTGGTGATCGCGTTGCCACGCCAGGGCAACTTTCTTGAGCACGCTGGGAAGTCCCGGCAAGTTGCCGCGGTCGATCGGAGGAAAATACGTACCCCCGAAGAACGGCTTCAGGTCGGGAGTTAAAAAGACGTTCATGGGCCAGCCCGCATCTCCGGTCGTCGCCTCCAGAAAACGGGTATACACCTCGTCGACATCGGGACGCTCCTCGCGGTCTACCTTAATCGCGACGAAATCTCGATTCACGAGCGCGGCAATCTGCGGATTCGAATAGCATTCCCGTTCCATCACGTGGCACCAGTGGCAAGTGTAGTAGCCCACCGAAAGAAAGATCGGCTTGTTTTCCCGGCGCGCTTTTCGAAATGCCTCTTCCCCCCAGGGGTACCAATCGACCGGGTTGTGAGCGTGTAGCAGTAGATACGGGCTCTTCTCGTGTATGAGGTGGTTGGTGTATTTGAAAGTCGCAGGAGGACTCTCCCCAGTCGTAGGCATGCCCGCAAGCGTCAGCATCGTAGCCGCTGCCACCCATGGGAAGCGATGGAGACCATTCGCCCGGAATCGATGGGAGACGTGCAACACCCGGAGCGTTCCCCCCTTTTGCTCTGGCTACGGCACCTGTCGGTAACACCACATTAACCCACACTGCCGTGCGGGTCGAGGGCCCACGCCTCCTCCGGTTCTTGAAACGCCAACCGAGGCCGAGCCGACACGGGAAAGTGCTTAGGCTTAAGACTTGGCTCAGGTCTGGAGCAGTTCACCGGAATCGGAAGCGTGCGGACCTTGAAGCAGAGCCTGCCGCGGGCACGATGTCCAAGAACAGCCCTCTACGCGTAGCCCATGCAACCGACGGCCAGTGGCTCGGATAGGCTTGTTGCCGGGTTGACAGCATGGCCCCAAGCCGAGCCAGATGCGTCAACCGGGCATGATCTGTTTGTTCCCCTGGCCGATCGGGTGCTGCCCCCTGGTTACTATGCCTTCCCCTGGTTTCGTGAGACATTGTCTATGGGCGAGGCGCGGGTTAGCGCCTTCCGCCGATCTTCGAACCACGGGAAGTTACCATGAGTAGACGCATGATCTGGGCCGAGAACGACGATTTTACCGGCTGGTGCTGCTCGCACTGCTTGTGGGGCCTCATCGCACCACGTCTTGAGACGACCGTCGCAGCGCTGGCGTTCAACCGTGTTGCGCAAGAAAGCTTCGATAAGCACACCTGTGCCGGCACGATCCAGGCTAACCCCGGTTCCCGGTACCCTGCTTCGGCGGACAACCCCGCGATGAACCGTCCCCGACTGGGAGCCTAGAAGCGCGTACGTGGCTCTGCGCCGGACGCGGCCGTCGTACTAGCTACGCTTCGAAGAATCCTTCCAAGAGTTGGTTCACAATCTCCTTGCCACCGCAGCCGAGCGGGGCAGGGATCACAACGGCGAGCAGATTTCTCGGTTCCTCTTCGAGGGAAGGTCATAAGGCTCAGAGGGGAAGGCGGGAAGCTGTCGAACCACGGTTCGGCTTCTTGATCCGAGGCTTCGGGAATCGTGATGCCGAAGAAACTGCTGTCCTTCTGGCTATGCGAGGACCGTCACCGCCTTGCGCGCTGCCAACGAGAGCATCACCCGAGTGACGCCACTGAGGATCATACTCACCCCCACGAGAACGCCGATCGCCCAGATCGAACTCGAGGGCCATTCGAGGTAGATCATCAAGCCCAACAGAAAGGTGATGACCCCGTCCACCAGAACCCAGCCCGATCCCCGGAAGGAACGCATCTGGAGAAACAGGATCACGTTCAACACGCCTTCAATCAGGAACAACGAGGCTAACACCAGGGTTAGGGACGCCACTCCAAGCATGGGATGCAGGAGCAGGTAGGCACCGCAGAACACATACGCCACCCCGATTAACAGCTTCGACAGCAATCGGCCGGCGCGATGGGCGTGCAAGGCAACAATCAGGTGGACTACGCCGGCCAGAATGATGAGCCAAGCAATCATCAGGTTGACCGCCACCGCGGCCAGAAAGGGCGAGCCAACCGCCAGCATGCCGAAGACAACCAAACAAACGCCCCACACGATCGACCATGTGGAAGCGTGCTGCACGGTCTCGGCGGGAGAATGGTCGGTCATAGAAAACTCCTCCAGACAGACTAAGACTGTCGCCCAGGACAATCCAATGAATATTTGCGACCGCAAGGAGGCTGGCGGATCGAGAGAGGGCGGAACAGATCAAGGCGAGACCGAGCGTGGTGGCGCGCGATTCCACGCCGCGATCGAGCGCCCTCTTCTGCCAGATTCGCGGGAAATCGGATCGCGCTACAATTGAGGCTTTACATGCTGCGAGAGGAAAGAATTGATGCGGCTGAAACAGAGCTTGATCCTTGTTCTCGCGATTGTCGCCCATGCTTTGGCGCAGGAACTGCCGGAAGCACGATTGCTGCGCTTCCCCGACGTCTCCAAAGACAAGATCGCATTCAGCTACGGAGGTGATTTGTGGCTGGTGGCCAGAACTGGGGGCGTTGCTCAGCGAATCACCAGCCACCCCGGTCAGGAATTATTTCCCAAATTCTCTCCGGACGGGAAATGGATCGCGTTTACCGCGCAATATGACGGCAATTACAACGTCTACCTCATGCCTTCCCAGGGCGGCCAGCCCAGGCAATTGACCTTTCATCCGGGAGGCGGCGCTCTGAATGAGCGCATGGGATTTCATAACCAAGTGATTACCTGGACGCCGGACAGCAAACGGATCGTCTTCCTGACACGGCGCGATACCTTCAATGACTGGTTCGGCCGGCTCTATTCCGTGCCGATCGAAGGTGGTCTGGCAGAACCCCTGCCGCTCGATAAGGGCGGTCTAACTTCCTACTCTCCCGATGGCACCAGGATTGCTTACAACCGCATCTTGCGAAATTTCCGCACCTGGAAGCGGTACACGGGCGGCATGGCTCAGGATATCTGGATCTACGATCTTGCGGCCAATCGCATCGAACAGATGCCGCACACTGAATGGACCGATACCTTCCCCATGTGGCACGGCGACCTCATCTATTTCGATTCTGATCGCGGGCCCGAACACCGTCTGAATCTTTACAGCTATAGTTTGACTACGCACGCCATCCAGCAACTCACGCACTTCACCGAGTTTGACGTGAACTGGCCGAGTCTCGGTTCCGATGCAATT
>JASHSL010000313.1 GCA_030040855.1 Terriglobales bacterium | reverse complement strand
GAAGTGGTGACCCCACGGTCGCCAACGATGACCCCGGCACGAGCCGAGGCGTGGCGGCATCTCCGGAACCACGAGCAAGTCACGGTAATGGGAGCTCTCTGCCCCACAGGTTACGACGGGTAGCCATCGGCAGGAATGTTACGCCGCAATCGCGAGTGGGTCAATCGGCGTGAGATGACCCCAGGAGTTCCGCTTCTAACGGAAAGCGAGCGCCGCCTCACTCCTGGAGATCTGGTAGCAAAGTGGCTGAGCGCACCAAGCCGGGTCTGCCCGACCGGCTGTGGCTTTTGGTCCGAGTCGACCGCCTCCTCGCGGGAAAACGCTGCGGGCAGGTTTGAGATCGGAGCCGGGGCTGGCGCACCGCCCACTCTGGTGCGGCTCCCCAGCCACGGCTCAACTGCTATCCCAAAGCACCCGCCAGGGCAGAGGCTCGGGCAAGGTGGCGATCTCGCGCAGCATCGTCTCGACGATGTGTCGGATGGTATCAGTAGGATCCTTCGGCCGGCGGGGACGCTTCAGTCGGCGATACACAAACAGCTGCAGCAAATTAAACGCCAGCATCCAAATCAGTAGCACGGCCAGGATGGCATTGGCGGTATGCCGGTACACGTGCCCGAGCTTCCAGTACTGCATCCACTGGTTGAAGCCGGTATTCTCGATATGCCAACGCGAGCGGATGATCTTCAGCGCTGTGCGCCGCGACACGCGGCGCGCTCGTTGACCCACGATCGCCAAGCACCAGGTGGTCGGTTCTTGCTCGGGTCGGGTAATCACGGCCCGGATCACCCGAATCTTTCCCGGATAGGTATCTAGCGTCTCGATGTCGTCCTCGGCCCAGAACTCGATATGCTCCTTGCTTGCGGGATCGTCGTAAACCTCACAAGGCGGCTTGTTTTGCATTAAGGCCAGGGCTTCCTTGAGCGGCTCGTTGTTTTCTTTTTTCAGGACGATGAAGCCGCCGTAGCCGTAGTCATCCAGCCGGCTCATCCACGGCCCATTGGCATAGAGGGCATCGACGATCATGGCGTCGATGAAACTGCCGTAGGTCTTATGGAGAAAATTCAGGAGACGATGCGCAGCCGTGAGTTCGCCTTCATGGTCGGCGTGCTCGCCTACGGTGTCTGTGCGCGCTTCCTCATTCAGGACAGGTTCGACGGCCAGCACCACATCGACCACCGGGCCCAACAGCAGGGCCACAACATAATGATGGTAGTACTGCTCGACTTCTTCGGTTTCGCCCGTGGCAGTTTTCTTTTTGAGCCGGCGCACCAGGCAATCCGGGCAATGGCGATCGTAGGAGGCAAACGGCTCCCAGCCATCGATCGCCACACAGCGTAAGCTGCCGTAGGAGCCTTCGCGAAAGACTTTATTGCGCTCGGCCTTTTGGATCACCTGCTTGACGGCACCCTTCAGGCCGGGCAGATGCAGCTTGTCGAGCACATTGGCTACCACGTCGGCGCTGAAGGGTTTCGCCTCGGCCGTGGGCTCGAAGCCGATGAGCTTTTGAAAATCACTCTCTTTGAGATCCCCTTCTAAAGCATTCAGGCTGGGGATACGCAGCAGGGCGGAATGAAACAGGCTGTTGACCACGTCGCCGGTGGGGATTTCCGGCGACCGCCGCGAGTCCGTCTGACTAGCCAACAGCGCCGGCAGGTCGAAGACCTGATAGGCATATTTTTCGAATTGGTGCAGTTTGCCATTGGAGTTCAGCAACCACGCAGGGGCCACGACCGGGCGCAGTTGGCGCCGGAGCTTTTCCTCCCGCTCGTAGCAGCAGCGCTTGTACTTGCGGCCACTATCACAAGGACAACGAGCATTGCGCCCTAGGGTAGGTCGAAGCGCAAGCACTCCCGTCGGCTTTAACTCCGGGTGGACCTCGCCGCGCGTCAGGCCCACGTCAGCTTTGCATGCAACGACCGGTTCGCCCAATCGGCCATGGGTTGCTTCACCGCTTCTTCTTGCGCCTCCTGGGGACAGTTTGTCGCCGCCGCAGCGCCAACAATTGGGCGTTAGCGGCGAAGATCTCCGAGAGCGCGTCTTTGAAGTCGCGGCCCTGCTGAACCAAAGGACGGATCTGCTCGACCCACTCGTCGGGGATCCATTCCACGTGTTTTTTCCCCTCCACCATGAAGGTAAGCGACCAGAGCGGATGGCCTTCGTCTTGGGCGCAATGGCAGTTGGGTTGTCCACAGCGGCGATGGGTGAGGGCCAGCGAGCCGGGCAGGGCATTGGCAGGAATCTGCAGACGCTGCAAAAGGGCGTGCTTGCGCTGGCGCAAGCGAGCAGCGGCATCGCCTTTGGCGTCATACCAGTGCATATGCGTGTAATTCTAATAGTGGTTTATATGTGTGTAATAATACACGCATATAATTGCAGATTTCGATAACAGAATGCGCTGGGGAATTTGCATAAGTTGATTCCCCAGGTGATCACCAGGCTTTACAGGAACTTACAGAACCGAGGCGGAACTCCTGCTATTAGAACCATCCCATCGAACGCAGGTTGGCCTCATCGATCCGATTCGAACCGTCCGCCTGCATCTAACCGGTGCGGGAGGAGATAGTGAATGCCCCCATCATACGCAGCGCGCCCTGAGGACACGCCGTTCGTCGACCAGGAGGAGCGCAAGGGTCGAACCGTGCCCGTAGTTGTGAGGATTTCAGTTGTGACTCGGCTAGCTGCGTCTTACTGCTGCCAGCTGGAGAAGGTTCCAGATGGCATTGCCGGTGAGCCACCCGCAAAGCGACGCCATCACCAGTTTGCGGGAATTCGTCTCGAGCAGGTCAGCGGTGATGCCCGCGACAAAGACGAACAGAAACGGCAGGGCCAGAAGTTCGAACTGAGCTGCCGCATGCGGGGTTCCGACACCCATCCCCAGGAGAAACAGAGCCATCACGAGAGGGATCGTATTGCCAAAGTAACGGGCTCGCGGCCAAAGCACGTAGACGGCGATCGCAATGGGAAGCATGAGAATCAGAGTTGGTCCGCTCTTGAGCAACTCCGACCCCGCAGACAGGTATGCCGGGCCCATGGCGAACGCATGGGGGCTGATGTCGACCCAGCGGACATGATGAATTCCCTGCCAGCACACCTCGCGGTTGAATCCGTAGGCGGCGTAGAGGAGTGTGAGCGCCACTGCCGAGGCCGCCACCCAGATCGCCAAAGCGGCGCGCCACCGGCTCGGTGCTACGTACCACATGAGGGCGAGCGAGATCGGGAACAGCACGAGGAGTGAAAACAGGCATCCCACGGCTAGAGCCAAGGAGAGCCCCAAAAGCAGGATGCGCCGCCAGTTCCACAGCACGACCTCGCGAGGAGCATACAAGGTGTGGGCTACCGCGATGGCGGTGAAGACGGCAGCAAACGTACCCCAGGCTGCGGGCATATCGGGCTGAGCCAGCCAAAGGGTGCTGCTTCGGATAATCGGGGGTGAGAAGCAGTAAAGAGACAGAGCAACAAACCCGCCTGCGTTCCCATACAATCTTCGCGCCACGTACCAGAGGGATGCACCAAGCAGCAAGCCGCAGACGGTGTAGGGCAAACGTGCCAGCCAAGCCCAACGCTGAACCGAGCCGATCATCGGTCTGCCCGGAGAGCTTGCCAACGCAACCGACGCCAGCAAATACCACAAAGGAGAGTGGTGGGGATCGTAACCTTGGTTTTCCTCAAGCTCGGCCGGGGGGCCGCTGGCAGCTTCGAGCCGATCCGGTGCAGGTGTCCCAGCAATCCCATCGCCTTGCCACTGGCGGATGCCTTCTTGCACTCGGAAAAGCTGGGAGGAGTCCACGTCGAGCGGCGAAGTGCCGCGGGTAAGCAGCCAAAGACACTGCCCCGCAAAGACCACGAGCAGCAAGCCGGCCAAGACTTGCGGCTGCCCGAAGCGGTCGCGGGTGAAAAAATTAGCCATGGCACGGACGCGCGAGTGTTTTACCATTTTTCCAGGCGGTTGGGAAATTCCCATGCACGAAACCAAACCAGATCTGGCGGCGAATAGAGCCCAAGCGGGCCAGCCTTCGCCTTCCCTGCCACCGTCCTCTTCCCCGACGGTGCGGGAATGGACACACCGGTTTTTCATCGGCCCGGAGGGACTGCGACCCGGATGGCGCATTTTTCTGTATTTGGGAATGGCGGTTGTCGTGTTTCTGGTTCTCTCGAGTTTCGAGCATCTGATCGCGGAGGAGGGCCCCGGGCGGCTCTGGCGCACTATGTTCCTCGAGGCCGTGCTTGTTGTCTCCTGTTTGCTGCCGGCTTACGTCATGGCGGCCTTCGAGAAATGCCCGTTCGCCAGCTACGGGCTCCCCAAGCGCGGCCTGAGCGCGCGGTTCGCCGTCGGGGCTGTGTGGGGTATTTTGGCTCTTTCCCTGCTCATGCTTCTGTTATGGCTGGCGGGGGTTTTCTCCTACGGCAGCCTCAGTCTCGCGGGCTGGCGTATTGTGAAGTTCGCGCTATTTTGGGGTGTGTTCTTCTTTTTGGTGGGAATCTTTGAAGAGTTCGCGTTCCGCGGCTATACCCAGTTCACCCTCGCCCGATGGATCGGGTTCTGGCCGGCTGCGAGCGTTCTTTCGCTGCTCTTTGGTGCGCTTCACTTAATGGGCAACGTTGGCGAGTCTGCGCTCGGCTCCCTCTGCGCCGCGCTGATCGGCTTGTTTTTTTGCTTTACCCTACGCCGCACCGGAAGCCTGTGGTTTGCCGTCGGAATGCATGCCTCCTGGGATTGGGGTCAAAGCTATCTGTACTCCGTCCCGGATAGTGGCGGCACGACCGTGGGACACTTGCTGAATTCTTCTTTTCATGGCTCCCGTTGGCTGACCGGAGGGACGGTGGGTCCGGAGGGAAGCGTGCTGGTGTTTGTAGTAATTGCCGCCAGCTGGGTGGTCTTTGATCGAGTTTATCCTGAACCAAGCACCCGGCAGGCTTTCCGCCGAGACGATCTTGCTCGAGGAATAGAGTAGCCGGGCTTTGGGTTTTCGCTACTTCCAGGTCGCATCGCTGGTTTCGATCGCGCCCGCGCTTGGCCGCAAGCCCGCTTAGATGTCCAGGTTCTTTACGTCGAGAGCGTTGTCTTCGATGAACTTGCGGCGTGCTTCCACGTCTTCCCCCATGAGGGTCGTGAAAATGGCCTCGCATTCCGCGATGTCCTCGAGCTTGACCGACAGCAGCGTCCGCCGTTCCGGATCCATGGTGGTTTCCCAAAGTTGCGGCGCGGTCATCTCTCCCAGACCCTTGTAGCGCTGCACGTCATAGCCCTTGCGTCCTTCCGCCAGTATGTGATCGCGGAGATCACGAGCGGTGGCCTTTTCTGCGATCTCCGGTTCCAACCGTTTCTTGGCTGTTTTACTCGGCACTTCCTTCGCCGTCTTTTTCTGCGCCTTCTCCAAGTCTTCGCGTTCGGCGTCGCTCAATTCTTCTCTCTCGCCATTGGCATTGGCCTCCGCCGCTCCAGTCTTCCCTAGGGTTTCGACCACGAAGGGGGGTTCGAGGAAGGCCTCGATCTGCTTGAACTTGGAGAGCAGTTGGCGATATTCCGCCGTCGAAGCCAACTCCCAATTGATGAGATGCTCGGCACCTTGCGCGTTGACGTAACGCACCTCCCAGAGGGTGTGCTCTTCGTCAAACCGCATCTCGACCGCCTTGAACTGTCGCTCTTTTTGAAGATGTTTCAGCTCTTTTTCGAGCCTTTCGATTTTCTTGGGCGTTGTCTTCTTGTCGCCCTCGAAATCACTGCGCTTCGACAGGTCGAGCTTGGGCAACAGCTCGGTGACTTTCTCGTCGCGGACGCGTTTGTCCACCTTTTCAAACAGTTTTAAATATTCATCGAGGGTGGTGATGAACCTGGCGAGTGCTGCGCCTTCCAGCTTGGCTGCGCCCTCGCCATGGCGCACCATCAGGCCTTCCGACGCGCGCTTCACCATGACCTTGACGTATTCCTTCTCATCCTTGATGTATTGCAAGGACTTGCCCTTCTTGATCGAAAACAGGGGAGGCTGGGCGATGAACACGTTGCCCCGCTTAATCAGCTCCTGCATATGGCGAAAGAAGAAGGTAAGCAGCAAGGTTCGGATGTGGCTCCCGTCCACATCCGCATCGGTCATCAGGATGATCTTGCCGTAACGCAGCTTGGCGGCATCGAAATCTTCCTTGGAGATGCCCGTACCCAAGGCGGTGATCATGGCGCGAATCTCTTCGTGGCCGAGCATTTTGTCGTAGCGCGCCTTCTCGACGTTCAAAATCTTCCCTTTGAGCGGCAAGACCGCCTGGAAGCGACGATCTCGTCCCTGCTTGGCGGTGCCGCCTGCCGACTCGCCCTCGACCAGGAAGAGCTCGCAACGATCGGGTTGGCGTTCGGAGCAGTCGGCCAGCTTGCCGGGCAGGCCACCGCCGTCGAGTGCGCCCTTGCGCCGGGTGAGATCGCGCGCCTTTCTGGCCGCTTCCCGGGCCCGGGCCGCTTCCACCGCTTTGTTGATGATTTTGCGGGCCACGGTCGGATTCTGTTCGAGATAAGCGCCCAACCGCTCGTTGACGAAGGCTTGCACGACCCCCGCAATATCGGAATTGAGCTTGCCCTTGGTCTGGCCTTCGAACTGGGGTTGGGACAGCTTCACGCTGATGACCGCAACCAAGCCCTCCCGCACGTCGTCGCCGGTGAGGTTCTCTTTGACATCCTTAAACAAGCCCATCTGCTGACCGGCGTAGTTGATGGTACGCGTCAGCGCGGTGCGGAAGCCGGACAGATGCGATCCGCCGTCCACCGTGTTGATGTTATTGGCGAAGCTGAAAACCGTCTCCGAATAACCGTCGTTGTACTGCAAGCCAATTTCCATGGCCACCCCTTCGCGCTCGGCCTCCATGTAAATGGGCTTGTCATGCAGTACGGACTTTCCGCGATTGAGGTGTTTGATAAATTCCGCGATGCCGCCGTTGTACTTGAACTCGACGGTCTTGGGTTCGCCGGTTTTGGGATCCGTGGTGCGATCGTCGGTCAGAGTGATCAACAATCCCTTGTTCAGAAATGCCAGTTCCCGCAGGCGCTGCGCCAAAGTATCGAAGTTAAATTCGGTAACGGTGAGGATTTCCTTGTCGGGAAGAAAGTGCACTTTGGTCCCGCGCTTTTTCGTGGCTCCGGCCTTTTTCAGTTTGGTCGTGGGCTCGCCTTTGGAATATTGCTGTTCCCAGGTAAAACCGTCGCGCCAGATCTCGAGCTCAAGCTCATGGCTCAGGGCATTCACGCAGGAAACCCCGACTCCGTGCAGGCCGCCGGAAACTTTGTAGGAAGAGGAATCGAACTTGCCGCCCGCGTGCAGACGGGTCATGACCACTTGGGCCGCGGGAATCTTTTCGCCATCGATTTCCATGGTATCGACGGGAATGCCACGACCGTTGTCGACCACGGTCACCGAGTTGTCGATATGAATCGTGACGTCAATGCGGTCCGCGAACCCGGCCAATGCTTCATCGACGGAGTTATCCACCACTTCGTAGACGAGATGGTGGAGCCCGAGCTCTCCCGTCGAGCCGATGTACATCGCGGGGCGCTTGCGAACCGCTTCCATGCCCCCCAACACTTTGATCGACTCGGCGGTGTAAGTGCCGTTGCCTCCGTCCGTAGGACTAGCCTTCCCGCCTCTGCTCTCGCTGTCGATGGCGGGTGCGGTGATCTCTTTGGTTGCCATTCCGCTCCCTGGAGATTGTCGCGAATCCAGAACCGGGCCCGCGGCCCGTTCCCGGGTTCTCGAAATCAATTCAACCTACTGAAATTACTAATAGTTAGGCTATTAAGTGCTGGGCTAGATTTTACCACAGTTGGAGCTCTTTTTCGAGCAGGAACCGATCCGGTAACCCCTGGAATTGACAGCAGTTAGATGGATCTTCGAAGGGCTTCCCTGATGGCCGGGGCGCCTACCCGTCTAAGCCCTCGCAATCGCCTCCCAGCTCAAGCCAAAGAGCAGGTCGGGGGACCGCCGGCGTTATTTGTGGCTAGGCTTTCGGACTCGTTCGAAGGCCAACTGCTCGATGAGTTCGGTGACTTCCTCATCGCTTCCCCCAAGAAAGGTGAACGAGACGATCGAGCCCTTGGTGAGCAGCGCCAGGGTGCTCTGATGCATGCTGAGGCCGCCGCCCAAGTTTCGCAGGAAGTCGCGACGCACAATGGGCTGGCCGTCCACAGGAAACTCATAAGGATCGGCGACCGGTTGGAAGCCCTTCGCCGTGGTGAGCTCGGTGACCGGTCCGAAATATTGGGCGGTGGTTTTCAAACCGGGGTAAGCGGAAGCTGCCTCGACGGCGATGACGACGGTCGAGTTCACGGTGCTGCCTTTGGCTTCCGGAGGCCGCTCGAATACCGCCAGCAAGACGCTGGCTTTCTTGGGATCGGTTGCCGCCGGCCGCATCTCGTCGGTGCGATCGACCCAGCCGAACGGAACTTGATAGCGGATACCGATGCTTCGATTGCGGTAGGTACCATCCACCAATTCCCCCGGCTCGACCGAGGCAACGGCCGTCGACGCTGCAGCCTGCGCCGGAGATGCTTGCCACCATGCCGGCTGAGCTTCGAAACCGAACATCAGCGCCGCAGCCAAGAGAGTGGGACAGAGATGGCGGCCCATGCGCTCCATGTTACCAGGACTTCTTCCCCGGCGCTCTCTCCTAGAAACGGTTCAGCCTAATCCCGTTTATCAAGGGGAGAATCTGGCGAGGGGGACACGGAGAAGCTAGGCTCAGGGGCGGCCGGGACCATGTCAATCGGCTGCTACGCCGACGGCAACGGGCTGGGCACAGTGGGAGCACCGCCGGGCTTCGATTGGAATCTCGCTCAGGCATTCCAGGCACCTCTTGGTCGTGGGATCGGCGGGACGAGGAGCTTTACGAATGCGCGAGAGCAGCAGATTCATGGGAGTCACCACGAAAAAATAGACGGCGGCTGCCACCAACAGAAAGGACACGGCCGCGTTAATGAAATCACCGATGGCGAAGGTGCTGTTGTGCACCGTGAAGCGGATGGCCGAGAAATCCGGCTTACCCACGATGGCGGCGATCAGGGGAGTGAGCAGGTCCTTGGTGAAGGCAGAAACCAGGGCGGCGAAGGCGGCGCCAACCACCACGCCAACCGACATATCGATGACGTTACCGCGCAGGATAAACTGCTTGAATCCGCTCAACATAGAATGCCTCCGCAGACAAGTGGCGTTCAACTTTATGGCGAACCAGACAGGCAGTCAAGGGGGCGTGACACCAGCGACACACCCGAGCACCTCCTGACCCAGCCTGTTCGATGGTAGCAGGCAAAGTGGGGTTTGAATATGCTGCGATGGGCTAAGCCAGGGGGGTTATCCGGGGCTCGCAGGGGGCTCGGCGGGTGCGCTTTCCCGGCCAAGCACAGAAGCTGCTGGGCGCAACCAGCAGGCGGACTCAGATCCGCATCGGCATGATGATGTAGCGGTACTTGTAGTCCGCACTTTCGGCGGGGCGCATCTGTCCGGCAGATTGCGAATCTTTGAATTCCAGCTTGACATCGCCTGCCACCGCCTTCAGGAAATCCAGCAGATATTGCGCATTGAAGCCGATCGCCAGGGTGTCTCCATCATAGTCGGTTTCGAGCGAATCCTCCGACTCCCCCATATCGGCCGAGGAAGCCGACAGTTTGAGTTCCCCTTTTTCCAAGCGCAGGCGCAGGGCCCGGGAGCGTTCATCGGCAAACTGGGCGACGCGCGCAATGGCGGCAGACAATTCGTCGCCGCGCACGGTCACAACCTTGTGATTCTCCTTCGGCAGCACTGCCTCGTAGTTAGGAAATTGTCCGGTCAGTTGACGCGCGGTTAGCAGTCGCGTGCCCAGGCGGAAGTACAAGGTGGACTCGTCTTTGGCAAACTCGACTTCCTCTGCATTGGGGGAAGCGAGCAGCGTCTTGAGCTCGTCCATGGCCTTCTTCGACACCAGAGTCTTCATCTCCCCGAAGACGCCGTCGAACTTGGTCCCGCTACATTCGATGTGCGACAAACGGTGC
>JASHSL010000312.1 GCA_030040855.1 Terriglobales bacterium | reverse complement strand
CTCCGTGCTAGATGCCAAGTGCTAGTTTAATATGGTTGCCCGTGAGCCAACTTAAGATCCTCATACCACGCGACCAGATCGCTCAGCGTGTTGCCGCCATGGGAGCAGACATTACCCGCGACTTCATGGGACAGACGGTGATGTTCGTGGGCGTCCTCAAGGGTGCTGCCATCTTCCTGAGCGATCTGACTCGACATGTCGAATTGGACTCTACCTTTGACTTCATCGGAGTCTCCAGTTACGGCAATCGTCCCAGCCCGGCGCAAGAACTCGCGAGTGGCTGGGACTCCACCGGAGAGGTCCGACTGACCAAGGATGTCGATCAATCCATGAAAGACCGCAACGTAATTTTGGTGGAGGACATCCTCGACACCGGACTCACGCTCTCCTACCTCAAGAAAATCCTGCTGGCCCATCAGCCGAAAGCCCTGCGCATCGCAACCCTGCTCGATAAACCTTCTCGAAGGAAACAGCCCATCGAAGCCGAGTACGTCGGTTTTAAGATTCCTGATGAATTCGTGGTGGGCTATGGGCTGGATTATGCAGAAAAGTATCGCAACCTGCCCGATATTTGTGTTGTACCCAGAGCAGGTTGAACTGGCCTCGACCGCCGTCAGTCCCCCTGGGTCAACTGGCCGGAAAGAACTGGCTGATATGATAGAAAGATGGAAATCGTGGCGCCGGCAACGGACCTTCAGTCCAATGTAGACCCCCTTCTACTGGAGGTGGCCGACGTGGTTAACACCACGCTCGACCTCGACACCACGCTTCGCCGCGTGGCCGAACTAGTGCGCAAAGTGATCAACTATGAAATCTTCGCCATTCTTCTGCTCCACGAGAAGATTCAGGAATTGCGCATCCGCTTTCAGGTGGGCTATTCCCAGGAAGTGGCGGAACGCACCCGAGTCAAGGTCGGTGAAGGGGTGACCGGTCTGGCAGCTTTGCGTCGCGAAGCGGTTCTGGTGGGCGATGTTTTGCAAGATCCACGATACATCTCTGGCGCCGCCAATGTTCGCTCCGAGCTCGCCGTGCCGCTCATCGTGAAGAATCGGCTGATCGGCGTGCTCAATCTCGAGTCCAGACAACCGAACTACTTCACCGAAGAGCACAAACGGCTGCTGGTGTTGATCGCTTCCCGCATGGCGGTGGGGATCGAAAACGCCCGTCTCTACACCCGCAGCACCCGCCAGGCCCGCACCTTGGTGTTGCTCAATGGGATTGCCCGCGAGCTGACCTCGATTCTCAATCTCGATGAGCTCCTGAAGCGCATCGCCGAGCTGCTGACCCGGCTGATCGACTATCAGATGTTCAGCATTCTGTTGCTCGATTCGAGCGGACTCAAGCTCCAACACCGATTCTCTCAGCGCTTTGGCGAGAACATTCAACTCAAGCACGACATCGCGCTCGGTAAGGGTGTGGTGGGCTACGCCGCGCAGCACAAAGAAGCCGTGTTGGTTCCTGACGTCACCAAGGATTCGCGCTACATCGCGCTCAATCCGGAGACGCGTTCGGAACTCGCGGTACCCCTGGTTTATCAGGACAAGGTCATTGGCATACTCGATCTGGAGCACAGCCGCCGCGGCTTCTTCACCGACGATCACAAGCGAACCATCACCACCTTGGCCGCGCAAGTTGCGATCGCGATCGAGAACGCGCAACTCTACGAGCAGATTGCCCGCCAGGAACGACGCTTGGAACAAGACTTGGCGATGGCGCGGGAGCTTCAGTTCCAGCTGCTGCCGCCGACCTTACCCAAGATCCGGCATTTGGACATTGCCGCCAAGTTCGTGCCGGCACGAGCCATCGGCGGCGACCTGTATGATTTTGTCAGCTACTCGATGGGCCGCACGGCGATCGTGGTGGGCGACGTCAGCGGGAAGGGGGCCCCGGCGGCAATCTACGCTGCGCTCGTCAGTGGTATTCTGCGCTCCCACGCGCCCATCGAGCCCTTACCGGCGGAGATGTTGGCGGCGGTGAATTTTTCTCTCAGCCAGCGCCGCATCGACGGTCAGTTTGTCTCGTTAATTTACGGAGTGTGGGATGACAACCGTCGCATTTTGCGCATCGCCAATTCCGGCCTGCCCAGGCCAGTCTATTGCCATCAGGGCAAGACCGAGATCATCGAGGCAACAGGCTTGCCTTTGGGATTGTTCGATGACGCGCAATACGAGGAATTCAGCTTTCATGCCAAGTCCGGAGACGTGTTCGTGTTGTTTAGCGACGGCATCCTGGATGCCCGCAACAAGGCTGGGGATTTGTTTGGCCGGGGGCGCTTGGAACAGATCATTGCGCGCCACGCAACGCTGTCGGCCGATGCGGTTGTACAGGCGATCTTCTCGGCTGTGGCTGAGCACGCCGCGGGTGAGGAAGCCTTCGACGACCAAACCGTGGTTGTCATCCAGGTTAAGGACGGTGCTGGAAAACGCGAGTGAGAGTCCCCGCGAGTCGCCCCGAGTCTGGCTTCTCCTACCTTGCCCTTGGGCAGAAGCCCCCGCTCACTGGCTCAGTTCTCCACTGCGACCGGGTCCCACTCCCGCGCTTGGCCGAGCGATTCGGCACACCCCTGTATGTCTATTCCGCCAGCGCGATCCGATCTCGCGTGCAGGATTTCGAGCAGGCCTTTGGTCGAGTCCTCCATACCCTCTGCTACTCCGTCAAGGCCAACTCCAACCTTGGAATCTTGCGGCTTCTGCAGCGTAACCGATGCGGTTTCGACATCGTCTCGGGCGGGGAGTTAGAGCGCGTCGTGCGCGTGAGCCCTTCCGCCGCGAAGAAGGTGGTGTTCTCGGGTGTCGGCAAAACGTCGCAGGAGATGGAACAAGCGCTCAAGGCCGGCATCTTGCTGTTTAATGTGGAGAGCGAATCGGAACTGCGCTTGCTGGCGACCTGCGCGGCTCGCGTCAACAAAACTGCACCGGTCGCGCTGCGCGTGAATCCCGATGTGCCCGCGGAGACGCACCCTTATATCGCCACCGGGCTTCATCAGCATAAGTTCGGCATTCCCGTCGCGGAAGCCCTTCGCCTTTACCGCGAAGCTTCCCGGAATAAGCACTTAAGAATCGCTGGTGTGAGCGTGCACATTGGCTCCCAGATCAAGGACGTGCGGGCGTTCGCGCGGGCGATGGAGACAGTCGCGGACCTCGTCCGGAAGCTAAGGATCGAAGGCCATGCCATCCATTATGTGGATGCTGGCGGAGGCCTGGCGATTGATTACGAGCGTGGCAGCGCCTCCGACTTTGCGCAGTGGGTTCGAACCTACGCACAGGCGGTGCTCCCTCCCCTGCGGGATCTTGACCTCCACCTCCTGCTCGAGCCCGGCCGCGCGATCGTCGGCCCGGCCGGTGTCCTGATTACAAAAGTGCTCTACAGAAAGCAAAACAATGGGAAGAAGTTCTTGATCGTGGATGCAGCGATGAATGATTTGCTGCGACCAACACTGTATAGCGCCTATCACCGGATTGCCGCGGTTCGTGCCGATGGCAAGAGCAAGGAGAAGACGGATGTCGTTGGTCCCATCTGCGAAAGCGGAGACTTCTTTGCTCGCGACCGCGAGTTACCCGCGGTTGGGGAAGGGGATCTCCTAGCCATCATGGATGTCGGTGCCTATGGGATGGGGCTCGCTTCCAATTACAACTCGCGCCCCCGACCGGCGGAGGTGCTGATTGATAAAAAATCGGTTCGAGTGATCCGACGACGCGAAACGCTCGCCGATCTCCTTCGCACCGAACGCTGAACCTCGCACGCGGGGTCACGCCAAGGCCCGGCATTGCACGCCGTACCATGGCATAAGATGCTTCGATGACCAAGGTAATTTGCCGACGCGCGCCGGTCTCCGATAGGTTCATCCTAGCTGGCGGCAGCATGAATACCCCACCCAAGGCCGTGCACCCCCGATTCGCTCTGGCTACCACTGTGGTCCTGCGAGAGGCTACGAGTGACGCGGTGATTCTGGCCAAGTTGAAGAATATTAGCTTGAGCGGATGTTACGTGGAGACACCGCGACAGATTCCGGAAAAGGCTAGGGTTCGCATCCTGGTGCAGACGGCCGACCTGCGTGTGGATCTTTGGGGGGTCGTGCAACGCCGCGATGAGGCCGGCCTCGGAATCGCATTCACCAACGGGGCAACCGTAGAGGACTGGAAGGGGCTCGAACTCCTGATCAACGAACTGCACGGAAAAATTCCCGCCAAGAGCGCCTCCGCTTCAAGTTCCAGGTAGATTCTTGGCATACGATCAACGGAAATAATCCCAAGAATCCCTCGCCGCTCGGCAATCGTACGCTCTGCCTGCACGGTTCACGCTACCTGGGACAGACGCTAGTATGCAGTCGAGTAGGGTATCTTTCGCGTGGGATCCCAAATCACCTTGCCGCCCACGATCGTTTTCAACACCTTCACGTCGCGGATCTTGACCGGATCGATGGAAAAAATGTCGTCACTCAACAGAACCATATCGGCCAGCTTCCCCACCGTGATCGACCCCTTTTCGTTCTCCTGAAACTCGGCGTATGCCGAGCCCATGGTGTAGGCATGGACCGCTTCCGCCACGGTGAGCTTCTGCTCCGGAAACCATCCTTGGGGATTTTTCCCGTCTAACGTTGCTCGTGTGACAGCCGCGTAGATCGTTAACAGGGGATTCAACGGGGCCACATCCCAGTCGGTCCCGAAGGCCAGGTGCACTCCGTGATTGAGGAAAGTTCGAAAGGCGTAGGTGCGGCTGGCGCGGTCATGCCCGATGCGGGCTTCTGCCCAGCGTCCATCATCGATGGCATGATAGGGCTGCACCGAGGCAACCACGTCGAGCTGGGCGAAGCGCGCAAAGTCTTTTTCCGCCATGTGCTGCGCGTGCTCGATGCGGAAGCGGCGCTCAGCTCCGCGGTGCGCCTTCACCACGTCGGTGTATAAATCGAGAACGATCGAGATTGCCTGGTCGCCAATGGCGTGGGTGCAGATTTGCAGGCCGGCGGCATCGGCTGTCATCATGCGATCTCGCATGCGGGAAAGGGGCAACATTTCACTGGAAAGCATGCCGCGGTTCTCCCCCTGATCGGAAAAGGGATCGAAGAAGTACGCCGTCCGCGAACCAAGCGATCCATCAGCAAATGCTTTCACTGCGCCGATCCGCAAATAGGGTCCCCCGAAAGCGTGGCGAATTCCGATCTTCGCCTGATCGTCTACTTCGGTAATCAGGGGGGCGGCGTAGATGCGCGTGGTAAGCTCGCCATTCTGCAGGAGCTCGGAAAAGACAGCCACGTCGGCATACTCCGGATTCATGGTCTGCACGCTGGTGACTCCGAGCGAAGCGGCGTGTTCGAGGGCACGCTTGACTGCGCGCCAGCGCTGCTCATGGGAAAGGGGCGGGACCACCCTGTAGGCCGCATCCATGGCGGCCTCTTTCAGGTCCCCGGTGGGATTGCCCTGGGCATCGCGCACGATGGTTCCGCCAGGAGGATCGGGGGTTTGCGCTGTGATGCCGGCCAGGCGCAGGGCCAGCGAATTCGCCAGCACAGAATGGCCATCGTAGCGGCTCAACAGCACTGGATTGTCGGGCGTGACCGGATCGACCATTTCTTTGGTCGGCAGATGGGGAGGGCTCCACTTGGTCTCATCCCAATCGCCGCCGAGAATCCACTCGCCTTTCGGTGTTTGCCTCGCCTTTTCGGCAATCCGCCGGACGAACTCCTCCGTCGTGGTGACATCATTGAGTTGAACGCTGTCGAGCTGAGTTCCTCCGCTGACGAAATGAACGTGCGCATCGTTGAAACCTGGCAGCAGTAGTTTGCCGTGGGCATCCAAGACCTTCGTATGCTCGCCCCGCCACAGCGACACCTCGGCCTCGGAACCCACCGAGACAATCCGGGCCCCGAGTACCGCAACCGCCTGGGCCTTCGGATGAGCATCATCACCGGTCCACACGTTCGCATTCGAGACGATCAGATCCGCGGCAGGTTTCGATTGCGCCCCCATGTTGATGGCGACGGCGATTGTCAACAATGAGATCGTGGCTCTCATGTCTTTCCCCAAGACCCGGTCCTTCATCCTCCGGGCTTCCCCTTTCCGGGTGCGTCCTGCATTGCAGCAGGCTGCGCCGCGACTTCGCTCGGTGGCGAAGTCAGAAATTACCTTTGTCCCCACTTCAACTTTGTTCGCAAAACATCGAAGAAGGTTCCCCGAACCCGGAGCAGCTTCACCTGGAATTCCGATTTGCGACAACCCACGCGATCTCCGTCGTACATGGGCATGCCGATCTGCCCGTCCACGCTCAAGTAGGCCTGCTCCGCGCCGGTGTTGACCACCAGGGTGATGTTTGAAGTGTCCGGCACGACCAGGGGTCGATGGGTTAGAGAATGGGCCCCCACCGGGGTAACGACAAATCCCTGCACGGTCGGCATCAAGATGGGCCCACCCGCTGCCAGGGAGTAGGCGGTCGAGCCCGTGGGCGTCGACACGATCAGACTGTCCGCCTTGTAGGCGGAGACGAATTCACCGTCGATATAGACATCGCAATGATTCAGGCGAGAGATCGTGCCCTTGCCGACAACGATATCGTTCAGCGCATCGTAAGCTGCCACGAGCGTATCATTGCGCAGAATCTCGCAATGCACCATGGAGCGGGCTTCCACCCCACAGCGTCCGGCTTCAATGCCCTCGAGGGTCGGATACAACTCGTCGAGCCGCACCTCAGTGAGAAATCCGAGCGAGCCGAGATTAACACCCAAGACCGGGATTCCAGCTCTGGCTACGGAGCGAGCGGCGGAGAGCAGAGTTCCATCGCCCCCGAGCATGACGACAAAACAAAGCGGGCGAGAGGCGATCTCCTCGCGTGCCACCACCTCGATAGAGGGAGCGTGGGGCGCGGTTTCCGAGTCCACAACAATCTGGTACCCGTGTTGGCCAAGCCAGCGGATGAGCGCGGGCACGATGGTTCCGAGCTCTGGCTTGTCCGGCTTCGAGATGATTCCCGCAGATTTGTCCGAAGTCCGCTGAACCATGAGATTTGAATTCTACAGAAACTCAGCAACCGGGATGGTTCCGATCCGAGCCAACCCTCCCCGGCGAAGCTAAAAGACGCCCAGCAACAGAAATTCCCGGTTCCCCTCTGTGCCCTGAATCGGCGATTCGACTACGTCCGTCCTGGTGCAGTTCTCCTTGAGCAGCGCCTGGCGAACTCTCTCGACCGCGGCCCGCTGGGCTGTCGCGTCACGCACGATGCCTCCTTTGCCCACTTGGTCGCGGCCGGCCTCGAATTGCGGTTTCACAAGCACGACAATTTGCCGGCCAGTTCGTTCCGCCGCGGACGGGGGAAAGCCGGCCGCAATCACAGCCGGGAGCACCAGAGTGGCGGAAATGAACGCCACATCCATGGCGATCAACTCCACGGTTTCGCCGAGTTGCTCTCGGGTCAAATACCGAGCATTGGTCTTTTCCAAAAGCCGAACCCGGGGGTCTTGTCGCAGGCGAAAATCGATTTGGCCGTATCCGGTGTCGACCGCGATGACTCGGGCTGCTCCATGCTGCAACAGGCAATCGGTGAACCCGCCGGTCGAAGCGCCAATGTCCAAACACCGCTTTCCGGTCACGTCGATCTCCCAGTGTTCCAAGGCTTTGTCCAGCTTGAGCCCCCCGCGACTCACGTATTTGCGAGCTTCGCCGAGAACGCGTAGGAGGCAATCCGCATCGACAGCCGTTCCCGGCTTCACCGCTGTGTGCCCATTCACCTGCACCTTGCCAGCCAGAATCAACGCCTGGGCACTTTGGCGAGAGCTTGCCAACCCACGCTCCCAGACCAACTTGTCCAGCCGGACCTTCATAACCGACGCTTGGTCTTGGTCAGCATAAATCAAGCTTGCCCGGGCGCCTCGCCGCCCCGAGGTTTCGCGGGCGCGACCTAGAAAGCCTCAAACCATAGTTCTCGGGCAGGTTGGCGATCAGATCCGTGACTCGAGAGAAGCACCGGTGGGCCTGCGGGGAGCGAGGAGGACACCTCAGATGGCCCGTGCCCTGGCCGGGTCGAGCTGGGTGGCTTGGGATGCGGGCGACAACCGCTACCCGGCAACTTGCTCCAGCAGCTTTTGATCGATGTCAAAATTGGAGTGGACGTTCTGAACGTCGTCGTGCTCTTCGAGAGCTTCGACCAAACGAATCATGCTATTCGCGGCTGCACCTTCGAGCTTGATGTAATTCTGCGGGATCATCGCTACGCTTGACGAGACGGGCTGGATACTCGCCTTCTTCAAGGCCTCGAGCACGGCTTCGTAAGCGGCCGGATCGGTAAGCACCTCCCAATTCTCACCATCATCGCGTAAGTCTTCAGCACCGGCATCGAGCACGATGCTCATCAGCTCGTCCTCTTTCGCCGCGGACTTGGGAATTACGATGTCGCCTTTCTTGTGGAACATCCAGGACACGGCGCCGGCCTCCGCCATGTTGCCCCCGTTCTTTTGGAATACGTGACGAATTTCGCTTACCGTGCGATTGCGGTTATCCGTGTTGATTTCGATCAGCAGCGCCACCCCACCCGGCCCGTAACCCTCGAGAGAGAACTCTTCATAACTTGCCCCCGGGAGCTCTCCGGTGCCGCGCTGGATGGCGCGCTTGATGTTGTCAGCAGGCATGTTCTCTGCCTTGGCGGCGGCGATGGCAGTGCGCAAGCGAGGGTTGCTGTCGGGATCGCCGCCACTCTTCGCGGCAATCGTGATTTCTTTAATCAGGCGGGTAAAGATCTTGCCCCGCTTCGCATCCAGGGCGCCTTTCTTGTGCTTAATCGTGGCCCATTTGGAATGGCCAGACATAGGAATACCTCATGGCAATGAACTTGGCTTGTGCTGATCTACCGCCGATCTCAACCCGTTGGATTCGCTCAGTCGAGGAGATCACAGGCCTGCCTCTCAACGGATCCGAGGCACGAGCAGATTATAGCATGCGGCCCCTGTGGAGACCGTTCGCAAGCCCGCCCGTCGAGGGACCCTCGGCGGCGCGTTTCTTCGCTCTCCGAGCCCCCCGTCCGCGCAGCATTGCAGTTCCCCGTCGTCACCACTACCATCTGGTGCCTGCCACCGACGCACGCTGCCGAAGCAGATGCAGTTGCGGAGGGGGTCGGCGCTGGGCCGAGTGCCCTGCCCGTGTTAGACTCCACCCAGGATTTGGTCAAGGCCTAGCCCATGAAATTCGGCGTAATCATTTTTCCCGGGTCGAATTGTGATCACGACGTGTACTGGACCATTCAGAATGTCATCAAGCAACCCGTAACCTGGCTATGGCACGAGTCCCACGACCTCGAGAACTGCGATGTCATTATTATCCCCGGAGGCTTCGCCTTCGGCGATTATCTGCGCACCGGGGCGATCGCCAAGTTCTCTCCGGTGATGGAATCGGTGCGAAAATTCGCCGAGAGCGGTGGTCTGCTGCTTGGCATCTGCAACGGGTTTCAGATTCTTTGCGAGTCAGGTCTGCTTCCCGGTGCCCTGATGCGCAACGTGGGGCTGAAGTATGTGTGCAAGCCGGTCCAAGTCCGGGTGGAGAGCACCGACACGCCGTTCACCAACGCCTGTCAGGAAGGCCAAGTTCTTACCATCCCCATCGGACACATGGAGGGCAGCTATTTCTGCGACGAATCCACCCTCGAGGAGTTGATCCGGAACCAACGCGTGGTGTTCCGGTACGCAGAACCCGATGGCCGGATTACGCCTGAGGCCAATCCCAATGGCTCCTTGGACAACATTGCAGGAATCTGCAGTCCCGGACGAAACGTTCTTGGTATGATGCCACACCCGGAGCGCGCAACCGAACCCGAACTCGGTGGAACCGACGGATCTAAGATCTTTGAGTCGTTGGTCAGCGCGATGGCTGAAAAGTGATGCTCGCGGGCGTTTCCTGAGCTTTTCTCGCATCAAACCCGCTAGAGCCAATCGAGAGCAACCTGATATAGTAAGTTCACCTCAGCAACCAACGATGGAAAATCGGGTCTCGATGGTAAGCCCAACGAATGACTAACCAATTTCGAGGCAGAGCACGCTTGATCGCCATTGTTTGTTGCTTCCTTCTGGGGTGGGCCTCCGCCGCCCTGGGGCAGCAAGTGCCTCGCTTCGACGTTTTCGGTGGTTACTCCGATCGGGGGTTTGATGCGAAGAAGCTAGGGTATCCGAACTATGTCAATCTGTACGGATGGAATTTCGCGGCCACAGGCCATATCTTCATGAAATACGGTGTCGTGGTAGACGCGAGCGGCCATTATGGGTCGCAGCTGAGGCTCTTCAACTATATGGTGGGTCCGCAGTACACGCGTCGCCGCCAGAAGTCCGACTTCGATTTTCATTTTCTCTATGGGAAAGCTCAGACTCGCGTGAATATTCCGCAATTAACCAGATCCGGATTCGAGAGCGTGGGTCGCTCGATGGGAGGCGGCCTCGATTTCAACTACCACTGGAAGCCACGCATCAGTTTTCGGGTCGGAGCGGACTATTTCCGCAGCGATACCTTCAAGACCTCCCAGAACGACGCCCGCGCTTCGGTCGGGCTGGTCTTTCACTTTGGCCATATGGGCCATCGTCGCAAGTTATGAGCCGCGGACGGAAGACGACAAGGCTGCTGATGTTGGCGGAGCGGGCCGCGCTCAGTTGGGGATCCGAATGATGCTCGACAAAGACAACTTGCTCGCGCTGACGTTGCTGCTGCTGCTCGCCTCGATCGGATGCGCCAGCAGCCATACCGCCTATCTTACCCTTCCCAGCGTGAACGGCATCTCGGCATACCGTGTCGACAACAGTAACGGCCGCCTAACCGAGATCGTGGGATCGCCCTACGCGACCGGAAACTCGCCCGGCCCGGTGGTGGTGGATCCCACCCATCGCTTTGTTTGGGTGGCCAACCGTACCGACAACACCATCTCGCTCTTCCAGATCGACAGTGTCAATGGCGGCCTATCCGAAGTGCTGCCGCGCACCACGACGGGATACAATCCTCTGGCGATGGCGATCAATTCCAGCGGCAGTTTTCTTTTTGTGGCCAATGAGGTTTCGAGCAGCATTTCCGTCTATTCCATCAATTCCGTGAACGGTGCTTTGCGTGCAGTTTCCGCTCCGTTTCCAACTTTTCAGAGTCCCGTGGCGTTGGCGGTCACGCCTTCCGGCCAGTACCTGTACGTGGTAAACAGTAACCTGGGAGCGGTTCTGGCCTATGCGGTTTCGCCTTCAGGGACCCTCGAGACGATCGCAGGCTCCCCGTTTTTTTCCGGCAATGGCGCCTCGGCGGTGACGGTCGATCCCAAGGAGCACTTTCTGTACGTGGTGAACACCACCGACAGTACGGTATCGATTTTCTCAATTTGCCCTTACCTTTGCCCTGCCCCTGTCAATGCCACGCCCGGCGCTTTGAGCCCGGTGTCAGGCTCACCGTTTGCCACCGGCATGGCTCCCGTTTCGCTGGCCCTCACGCCTTCCGGGCAGTTCCTGTATGTGGCTAACGCAAGCTCGAACAACATCAGCGGCTACACGATCGATCCAACGAATGGTTTTGCGACGGAGATTACCGAGGGGCCGTTTAGCGCGGGCTCAACTCCGACTCTGGTCGTGAGCGACCCGGATGGGGTATACATCTACGCGTTCAGTCAGACTTCAAAAACGATCACCGTGTTCACCCTAACCACGACCGGGGGAGAGCCCGAAGGAGATTTGACCAACACCGGGTTTTCGGCAACCATCAGCCAGCCGGTTGCCGCGATGTCGGTAAGCCAATAACCAATGGCGGTCGAGGGGAGCCGGACGTGAATCCCGGTGCGGGGCGCCTTTGTCATGATCAACTTTGGAATCATCGGCTTCGGACTGCACGCAGTCAAGCGGCTCATGCCCGGGTTTGCGGCGGCCAAGAATTGCCGTGTGGTGGCTCTGTCCCGCCGCGATTGGAGCAAGGCGCAAGACTCGGCGCGTCAATTCCAAGTTCCTCTAGCCTTCGCTTCCACCGAAGAACTGTGCCGCTCCTCCCAGGTCGATGCCGTGTTGGTCACTTCGCCGAACGCCTGCCACCTGCAAGATGTGCTGCTGGCCATCCAGTACGGCAAACCGGTGCTGTGCGAAAAGCCCATGGGTCTGAACCAGGACGAATGTCGTCAGATGGTCGAAGCCGCGCGCAAGGCCAGGGTTCTGCTGGGTGTCGCCCAGGTGTTTCGCTTTGAAGACTCCACGGCCCGGCTGCGGGAGCGATTGTCGGCGGGCGAGATCGGGCCCGTCCTGTTCGCCCGTTCAGAATTCTCCTTTCCCGGCGGAGCCGGCCATCCCCGGGCATGGCTTCATGAGCGTGCGATCGCGGGCGGCGGGCCCATCGCCGACGTGGGAGTCCATTGTGTCGATGCCCTGCGTTTCATCTTGCAGGACGAAGTGGTCTCGGTCGCAGCCTGCGGCCGTTCCGATCCGATTTCCCGCGACGTCGAGGCAACCGCCCTCGTGACCCTGGAGTTTTCCGGTGGGACCTTGGGCTTGGTGGCGGTTTCCTTCCGTGCTGCCTATCGCACACCGCTTGAGTTTGTGGGCGAGGCCGGGGTGCTTCGGGCCGACAACGGATTGACGGTGGAGCGGCCGATCACGTTGGAAATGCTGCGTAACGGGGAGATCGTCGATAGCGAGATTGTCTCCAACCAGCAGGCTTATACGCGTCAGGTCGAGTCCTTTGCCGCCGCCGTTGAGGTCAAGTCTGAGTTTGCAGTGCCCGGAGAGGAGGGGTGGAAGAATCAGCAGATTCTGGACGCCGCCTACCGCAGCATGAAAACCGGTCGAACCGAACCGCTGCGCCTGCCGCCCAAGTGCATCGCCGCAGGCTAGGCCTAGCTGAACCAGCAGCGGCGAGTTTTCCCTGCCATTGGCGAAATCGACCAGGAGACAGCATCCAACTTGCTGCTTTCTATCTCCCGCGATCCCCTTTACAATCCGGTTGATATACCGCAAAAGGGGACTCGAAATTGGTATTCCTGCTGCTGGCCCTAGTGGCCTTGAATGTAATCTCGCTGGGGCTGCTGTTTTGGTTCCAGAAAAACTTTAATAATCCTCCCTTGGCAGAAGCATTAAAGCAGGTTACTTCCAACGCCGAGGTGCTCCATGGTCTCTCGCACCAGTTTGCATCAGCGACCGCCGACATGGCCCAGCGCCTGGAACAGACGAAGGGAGATCTTCGCCAAGGAGTAGCGGATCGTCTGATCGACGGCTTCTCGGAGATTCGCACGGCCGTGGAAACTCAACTTCAAGCCGGCCGCCGCGAGCAGGCCGAGCGACTGGCGGAAGCGCGTTGCGAGCTGACGGCTTCCCTGGCCCTGACCACCTCACAGCTGAAGTCTGAGTTTGACAATTTGAACCAGAAAACCATGCAGAACCTGGATTCCATCCGGGAGCGCGTTGACGCCAAGCTGGCTTCGATCACCGATCAGGTGCAGCAAAAGCTCGACCAGAACATTAGAGAGGGCTTTGCTCAGTTCGAGAAGGTGCAGCAGCACTTGAGGGCCGCCGAGGAGCAACTGCGGGAGGTTGGCGCGCTCGGACACTCGATTAACGACCTCAACAATCTTCTCAAGCTGCCTCACCTGCGCGGCCAGTTTGGGGAAGCCAGCCTGGAGCGCCTGCTCGCTGATTTTCTTCCCGTGCACATGTTTGAAATGCAGGCTTCCCTTCCCGAAGGCCGAGGAAGGGCCGACGCGCTGATTCATTTTCCCGATCAGTGCCTGCCGATTGACGCAAAATTCCCCCGCGAGCAGGTGCTCGCATTGTTTGAGAGCAGCGACGAAGGCGAGATCGAAGAAGCCCGAGGCGAGTTTGTGCGGGTGATGAAGGCCGAGGCCAGACGCATTCGAGCCTACATCCAACCAGAGCACGGCACGACCGATATTGCTCTCATGTATCTGCCAAGCGAAACCCTCTACATGGAGGCGATTCGGAACCGGGAGCTGGCGGATTGGCTGAACCAGCAGCACGTGTTTCCCGTCTCGCCGAACACTCTGTTGATGACCCTGAAAACCGTTGCCTTGGTGCACAAGTGGTATGAGATGGCAGGGCGATTCGAGAAAAGCCGACTGGAGCTAGCCAAAGCGCAAAAGTCGTTCGATTTTTTCCAGAACCAGTTCGAGAACGTGGGGAAAAGCTTGAACAAAGCGCAAGAAGCCTTTGACAAAGCCGCCACGCATTTGAAGACCTATCGCGGACGGGTTTCTGTCCTAAGCGGACAAGAGCAATTGGACCTAGAGCCGGCTCCGACCGAGGCCCCAACCCTCCCGCTAGCGGACAAGGCCAGCGCATAGGGGTCGCACCGCTGGCTGAGCCCGGCGGGCCGCATAGCGACTGAGTTGGCCTAGAGCGGCCGTCGCTATACCCCTCGTTTGGCTTTGAGCTCCGCCAACAGCCGTTCGATGCGATCTTGCTTTTCTAGCTCCGCCAGACGGCCCTCGATTTCCTCCGCAGCCAATTGGGAATTGGCATGGCTGACCGCCTCCTCCTGCGCCACTTTGTGTTGCATGCGTTCGAAAGTGGCGGTGCTTCCGCCGTTGCCCCCGGCCATCCTCGCTTCGCTGGCTTTTCTCACCGCCCGCGCCCGACGGTGCTGCGCCACCAGCAAGTCCGCTTTCCCCTGGGCTTCGGCGAGTTTCTGCTCCAGCTGCCGCAAGGCGGTCTTCAAGTTCTCCACCTGCGCCTTTTGGTCAACGATCTGCTGGGTGAACCCCTCGCTCAGCTCGCGATAGCTCTCCGAGCGTTGCAAGGCCGCGCGCGCCAGGTCATCCTGCCTCTTGCCGACGGCAAGTTCGGCCTTGCGCATCCAATCCGCCACTTTGGCTTCATTGTCCTTCTGCTTTTGTTCGAGCAAATGCTGATCCGCGATGGCGATCGCCACCTGGGTCTTCACCTGCAGAAGCTGGTTGTGCATGTCGAGTATGATTTGCTTGATCATCTTTTCCGGGTGTTCCGCCTTGTCGATCAAGTCGTTGAGATTTGCCCGGACTAGCGTCGAAACTCTCTCCAGTAATGCCATGTTGGCTCTCCTTTTCCCGTTATCACCGTAATCCTCCGGGCGCTTAGCTTGAAACCGACGATCGCCGTTGTCCTGCGCCAATCGAGGACGCCGATTGCCTACGATCTCGAATGGCGACGGCAATGGCCAATCCCCCACCGATTGCCAGAGGCAGCCAAACCGCCGCGTGCTCGACAGCGGCGGTCATGTAGGTATCGCTTTTCATCGCGCACCTGCTTCGCTCCCCATTCTTCGCCGCCGAGCTGGCCATCCAGCCCGGCCCGTGTCCGCGCACGTAGGGGCTCTGACCAGCGCTATCCCCACAGCGCGGGACGGGCTGTCGCCGGCCGGTTACTTCCCGGCTACGACAACCGGCGACGACGGCAGGGCATCGGGCCCCTTGTCGCCGATCATGCGAACTTTCGACAACAGGTCCCGCATGCTCATGCCGGAAAGCGTCTCAAACAAGGCCGGAACTTGGGCGGCCATTTTCGTCAGGTCGCCGGTGATTTTGTTCATTCCCGAGGCGTCGCCGTTGCCGGTTGAAACCACCGTGATCTTGTCAACATGGGCCAGGGGAGCGGCCAAGGCTGCGACGATCTCCGGCAAGCTTGAAAACAACTTGTCGATCACCGCGGCCTGGTTATATTCCTGATAAGCCTCGGCCTTCACGTTCATCGCCTTGGCTTCCGACTCTCCTTTCTTGAAAATGATCTCGGCCTCCGCTTGGCCTTGCGCGCGAATGGACGAGGCCCGGCCTTCTGCTTCCATCATCAGGCGCTGCTTCTCCGCCGCGGCTAGGGTCTCGATCCGCTGCCGCTCGATCTCGGCCTGCTTGAGGACGGTTGCGATCAGCTCTTTTTCGCGACGCGCGATTTCCGCCTCCTGCACTTTGACCTGTTGCTCTTTCTCAACCTGCTGCACCTTCACCTGCTCCGCCGTGACCTGCTGCTGCATGATGGCTGTCTGGATGTCGTAAGCCTTGTCGGCCTGCGCCTGCTGCCGCTTGGTGACTTCAAGGAACTGCGCCTTCTTGACCTCGAGATCGCGCTCGGCCTCGGCCTGCTTGGCCAGGGACAAGGTTTCCGCCTGGACGCGCTCCTGATCGGCCTGGGCTTTGGCAACGGCAGCTTCGCGTTGCGCTAAAGCGCGACGGATGGCGGTGTCGCGATCGGCTTCCGCCGCTGCCACGTCAGCGTCACGCTTGATGCGCGCCACGTCGGGCCGCCCCATGTTGGTGATGTAGTCGTTCTTGTCGCGCACTTCTTTGATGGTGAACGAGATCACCTCCAACCCCATTTTGTTCATGTCGTCGGCGCAGGTGGAGCGCATACGATCGGAGACCATCTCCGGCTGTTTTACGATTTCCTCGACCGTCAGCTGGCCGATGATGCCGCGCAGGTGGCCTTCCATCACCAGGCGAATCAGGCCTTCCCTCTCCGGCGGTGTCTTGGTCAAGAACTGCTCGGAAGCCGTCAGGATGGACTCGGTGTCGGACTTAACCTTGATCTGGGCGACGGCCTCGACCGTGACCGCCACTCCCTGCTTGGTGTAGAGATCCTGCTGCGGGGCCACGTCGAACGACATGAGCTCCAACGACAGCCCGCGACAGTTTTCGATCATGGGAAAAATGATGGTGCCATGACCTTTTACTACCCGGGTGCCCCGAAAACCATAGACCACCAGGGCCTCGTGCGGCCCGGCCTTGCGATATAACCTGGCCAACATGCTCATCAGGAGCATCGTGGCCAGAACCAGCAAACCGACGATGATCCATATCTCCACTAACGTTCCCCCGAACATAACGCCTCCTCTCCTACCCGCGAAAGCCAACCTCTTGAAACAATGCGGGTCCTCGACAAAGTAAGCTGTCCGGCCTCCGGTTCCAGACCATAGCTTCGGCTCGCGAACCCTCCAGGAAGTCCTCTACCCATTCGGGGCTGCGGTTTCCGGCAGGTCGTGTTCTCCTGCCAATTCCGTCCACAGGCGCACGTAGGCAATTCCTTTCTCGTAGCGGGTGACGACCACCTCGCTTCCCTTCCCAATGGCTCTTCCATCTTCCGCCCGGGCACCGCAAGTGCGACGCGTTCCTTCCTGGGAATAAATCAGTTCTCCTGTGCCTCCTGGGCGGATGGGCATGGAAATACGCCCCAGCACGCCCACCATGCCGTAATTCTCGGGGTCGAGATTCTCTTCGCCCGAATTCAGCACGCGAATGAGAAAGAGATAAATGATGCCCGCTCCCGTCGCGCCACTCAGCAGCGCAATGCCCAGCCCGATCAGGAACCACAGCGCGGAAAAGCGGGTGAGCAAATAGCCGATGCCGCCGAACCAGGCCAGAAACGCAGCCAGAGTCACGGGATTGAGCAGCGGGGCCTCGGCGCTGCCCGCGGAACCTGTTCCACAACCGCCCCGCGTGAGGCCGACGTGCGATCCCGCGTGGCCATACCCGCCTGCGTGAAAATGGGGCAGGTGCCAGTGCAATCCGCCGAGGAGAAACGAGAGCAGGCTGAAGGCAAAACCCAACGCGAAGCATACGAAATAGAAGTTCGCCCAAGTCATTGCGTACAACCCCCTTCCCGCATGCGGTTCGAGCTGGGCCGCGCCGCCTCGGGTTTCAACGCCTCGAGCAGGCGATTGGCCAATCCGGGGCTATCGAGGATGGCACCGAGCAGGAGCAGGCTCTGCCGGGTGTTGCCCTGACGGGCCAGCTTCATGAGGACATCGCTGATCTCGGGATCGCTGAGGAATCGCTCGGAACCTTGCAACAGCCAGAGATCGAGCTTGCCTTCCGTGGTTCGCAGATCCGACAAAAGATCGGTGTGATATCCCTCGGGGTCGTCTACCAGGAATCCGGGATGCACCTTGAAGAACTTGGCCAGCAGGCTCCGGGTCGACTGCGTCATGTGCCGGCGGCTGCCGTTCTCGATCTGCGAGACGTAAGACTGGCTGATGGTCTTGCCTAGCTCTTGGCGAAGCCCCCGGACCAGTTCCAGCTGGGTCATGGGTCGCCCCAATTCGCGCAGCGAGCCTTCCACCTCGCGCAAGTAGCGTATTTTCTCCGCCAATGTCATATTGCAATAAGCAATATTGATATCGCTATTTGTAATTGTTGTCAAGCGAAGAATAGCCCGTGTTTTGAAGGGGTTGCTAGGGCCGGCGGTCGGCGCCCGATGGGCGCTGCCCAACCCGAGACGGCGGGTTCTTGGGACCTCGAGTCTCACGCCGAGGGCCAGGAAGCGCTTAAGATGGTCAGGACTCGAGCTTGCGGAGTAGCCAATGACCTTTTGCCGAGCATTGCTGTTTCTCCTTGCCCTTCCCTGCCTTCTTGCCAGTTTTCTCTGCTCCCAGACAACCCGCAAGCAGGCGGATCTGCTCGTGAGCGGCGGAACCGTGGTCACCATGGACGGCGCACGGGTGATCTACGACGACGGAGCGGTGGCCGTCGAGGGCGACACCATTGTCGCCGTCGGGCCGCGCCATGCTGTGGAAGCCCAGTATCAAGCTCGGCAGACGATCGATGCCAGGACCAAGCTGGTTCTGCCGGGCTTCATCAACGGCCATAC
>JASHSL010000311.1 GCA_030040855.1 Terriglobales bacterium | reverse complement strand
TTTCGCGTGCACGATGTGCGTGAGCCCGTCGACCTGCTGAAACGCTGAGGGGGAAACCCTTTTCGCGAGAGCGGCGGACGATGGAAATCGACGCTCGCCTGACCCGGCGCTTGGATGCGTGCTGTCCTTGCTCTATGTGTAGAGAACCTTTCGATCCCCCTTCACGATCCGGCCGACGGTGTAGGCTTTTTCTCCCGCACGCTCCAACACCGTCTGGGCTTTCTTGAACTTCTTGGCGGGCACGACCAGCAACAGGCCCAGTCCCATATTGAAGGTGCGCAGCATCTCTTCCTGCGGGACATTGCCCAGCTTCTGCAGGTGCTCAAAGATGGGCAACACCGGCCAGGTGCCGAGATCGATCACCGCTGCCACCCCCCGCGGCAGGACCCGCGGGAGATTCTCGGTCATGCCTCCGCCGGTGATGTGCGCCATCGCTGACACGCATTCTGCCGCCAGCAGCTTCTTGATGATCGACCAATAGCTCCGATGGGGGTGCATCAGTTCGTTGCCGGCTTTGCCTTTGAGCTGATTCACGTAAGTCTCGGGAGTATAGCCGGCGACCTCGAAAAACAGCTTGCGGGCGAGGGAGTAGCCGTTGGTATGTAGACCGGTGGAGGGAAGGCCCAGGATCACGTCTCCCACTTCGACTGCCTTGCCCGTAATGAGGCGCTCCCGCTCCGCGATGCCGACGATGAAGCCGGCGAGGTCATACTCGCCCTCCGGGTAGAAGCCAGGCATCTCCGCGGTTTCCCCGCCGATCAAGGCGCAACCGTTATGTTTGCAGGCTTCCGCCAAGCCTTCGATGACTTTCTCGACCACTTCCGGATCGAGCTTACCGGTGGCCAAGTAATCCATGAAGAACAGAGGCTGGGCGCCTTGCACGGCAACGTCGTTCACACAGTGGTTGACCAGGTCGGCGCCCACCGTGTGATGCATCTTCATCTCGAAGGCGATTTTGAGCTTGGTTCCGACCCCGTCCACGCTCGAAACCAACACCGGATCCACATATCTCTGTTTGTCGATCGAGAACACGGCGCCAAAGCCGCCAATCTCGCTGAGCACGCTCTTCGTAAAGGTCTTATGGGCCAGATACCTGATGCGCTTCTTGGTGCGGTTCGCGCGGTCGATGTCCACGCCGGCACTGGCATAAGTCATGACAGTGCTCTCTGGAGGATTCTCAGCCACCGTTGGTTCCATCTGCGTGCGTGGACTTGGCGCCTTAAGGAGAGATTCGAGCTCTCAAACGGCGGCTCATTTTAGCACGAATTTGCTACTCCTCACCCCACCCGCGGCTGCTGGTAGCGTCATCTTCGGACTGAGAGCCTCCCTGACGGCGCGATTTCGTTGCGGCATGGTTCGAAGCCGGCTTCAATTTTTTCGCAGCGAGCGCCACGGATAACGATGGGGATGCCGTCCTCCGGCCTACCGCCGGCAGACGATCTCGCTCTAGCGCCCGACGGCCCGCCGGCAACTAGAAACCCTCCGCCAGTGCTACACTACCAGCATATATGGCGGGGAACGGTCGTTCGCGCACGCTGCTCTGGGTGCTTATCGGGGGCGGAGCTTTTTTTCTGTTTGTGCTCGCGGTCTTCACCCTGGTCTACCTCACCTTGCACGCCGGTGGCGCGGAGACTTCCTTTACCAGCTTCGGGGATAAGATCGGAGTGGTGGATCTTGAGGGGGTCATTTTGGACCCCAAGACTGTGGTTCAGGATCTCAAGCGATTCGGCGACGACGATTCGGTCAAAGCCATCATCCTGCACGTCAATTCGCCCGGAGGCGGCGTCGCCGCCTCAGAAGAGATTTACCGGCAAGTCAAGCGGCTGCGGGATGAGAAACACCGCTACATTGTCGCCTCGATTGAGACCGTGGGAGCAAGCGGGGCTTACTACGTTTCTTCGGCGGCGAGGAAGATCTATGCCGACAATGGCAGTATCGTAGGTTCCATCGGAGTGATCGCGGAGTGGGTGAACTATGGCGAGCTGATGCACTGGGCCAAGCTGAAGCCGCAGATTCTCAAGGTGGGAGAATTCAAAGACACCGGAGACCCCACCCGTGACATGACCCCTGCGGAGCGCGAATACATGCAGTCGCTCATCGACAACATGTACGGCCAGTTTGTCCAGGCCGTCGCCGACGGTCGTCACGCCAAGAAAGAAGACATCCGCGCCATCGCCGACGGCAGGGTGTGGACCGGCCAGGAGGCCCTGATGCTGCACCTGATCGACCAGGTGGCGGATTTTCAGGCAGCGGTCGACGACACTGCGAAATCCGTAGGCATCAAAGGCGAGCCCACTTTAGTTCACCCCGAAAAAAAGCGCCAGACTCTTTTCGACCTCCTCTTTGGCGACCTGGCGCAATGGCTGCCCACGCGGGAGAAGTTATTGGAGCAACACGTCGGTTTTTATTATCTCTGGCAGTGAACCAGCTGACGCCGGGTATCGAACCTCCATTGGAAGAGGAGCAAGGAAGAGGAGTAACAAGGTACCCGGGACCTCGGCCGCAGAGCTTGGAAAGCCAGGAGGAGAAATTCCCCCTTGCGCAGAACCCCTGAAATTTGAGAAGGTTATGGAGATCCCGGCGTGGTCTGGGAGGGGACGTTCAACAGCTTCTTTGTTCAATCTACTGCGACAAAGCGAGGGGGCGTATGACGAAGGCGGACTTGATCGACGAGGTCTCTCGGCTAGCGGAGCTCACACGAAAAGATAGCGAAGTCATCGTGGAGACGATTTTCGACAGCATCGTGCGCTCCCTGCGGGTGGGCGACAAAATCGAGATTCGCGGGTTTGGCAGCTTCCGCACCCGTCAGCGCAAACCTCGCGTGGGACGCAACCCGAAGACCGGCGACCGGGTGGAGGTTCCCGCCAAGAAAATCCCCTTCTTCAAACCAAGCAAAGAGCTGAAGGACCTGGTGAACAGCGGAGTTAGCGAATCCGCGCCAGCGCCTTCGGCACCGGCCACGCCGGCGCAGCAAGTTTAATCCTTCCCCGTTCGGTGCGTGGGAAGGTTGCGAGCCGGCCGAGGTCGTTCCTAATTCTCTACCGACAGTCTGTCTTCGATGACCAGCGAAGTTACCCCCTAAACGCCAGAGGAGAAGTGGAGAGTCGAATTCCGCAGCGACTTCGCTCCTTCTGAAGCGATTACAATCTTAATCATGTTTGCACGCAGAATCCGGGTCGACTGCGAGGACAACGGAGCACGGCGTCCCTGCCCATTGCAGTGGCTGGACAGCTTCTCGATGCGCAACTTCACCAATGCGAGCGTTTTTGACGATACCTTGCCGCTGGCCGATGGCCTGATCGAAATCGGTAACAACGTGCCTCTAGCAGAATTGAAGAGTGCCATGGAGGACTGGTTTCGCCGAAAGAGCTATTTATCGAAACAGGGTAGCTTGCGGCTCCAAGAAAATTGAATCTCACCGGGAAGCGGGTGGTGGGTCCATTTGAAATATCGTCCAATTATTTTGGAGCTGACGGCCCATCGCGCGTAGGAAATTTCAGAGCAAAAACACGGTGGGGGCGATTCAGGAGATCAGCGTCCCGTTGATTCGGAAATTGGCCCGCCATGTTACCTCTGATGCACTATGTAGATTCGAATGGCCCCACTTTCGGGAAGCGAAGCTCGAAGCTGGTTCAGAAGGTCTGATGGCGTGGCTCGAAACCAGCGCTTACCACTCTCGCCCTCAGCATTTATAATCTCGATCGCGCGCCCAGCGTTTCGAACCATGCCAAGAACCCTCCCTGATCACCGCAGAATATTGGTAAGAATCCTCACCCTGGTTTGTTTGCTTGCTTTCGCTCGAGTGCAGTCCCCTGCAGACGCACAGGCTCGTTCGCAGCCCACGATCGTTTTCATGACCGACTTCGGAGTGGTCGACGACTCGGTCGCCATCTGTAAGGGAGTCATGTATTCGATTGCTCCGGATTTGCGCATCGTCGATCTCACCCACCAGGTCAAGCCCTTTTCCATTCTCGATGGAGCAAGGTTTCTTTACGGCGCCACGCCCTATTACCCGGCGGGCACCGTCTTCGTGGTGGTCATTGATCCCGGAGTGGGCAGCGCGCGCAAAGCCGTCGTTGTGAAAACCAGGCGCGGTCAGTTTTTTGTTCTTCCTGACAACGGTCTGATGACTCTGGTTGCAGAGCGGGATGGGGTGGAAGCGGTGCGCGATATCACGAACCCGGCTTGGATGATCGGGACTCGACTGTCATCGACGTTTCACGGACGTGACATATTTTCCCCGGTGGGCGCGCACCTGGCGCGTGGCGAGGATTGGACGCAAATCGGCCCGGAACTCGATCCGAGCAAACTGGTCCGCTTGAATTTGGAGCCGGCTCACATCGACGACCGCGGTCTCAGCGGGGAAGTGATCGCAACCGATGGCCCCTTCGGCAATCTGGTTACCAATGTGAGCGCAGAGGAATTCCTGAAATTGGGATACGGGCACGGGCAGACCGTACCGATCAAGCTGGGCAACAAGACGATGGATCTTCCCTTCGTGCGGACCTTCAGTGATGTGCCCTTGAAGGAACCCTTGCTCTATGTGGATTCGCGCGGAAGACTGGGGATCGCGGTGAATCAGGGGAGCTTTGCCGCTACCTACGGCATTCAACCCCCGCAACCGATCTTTATCCCGAGCGCCGGAAAGTGATCGGGAACCTCACTTCGGCCCGAGACAGCCGCCGGCGCGAAATTCTCGCCACCGGGGCGGGTGGTTGATCGGGCTGCGCTCGAAGGAAGCTATCCCTCGCGACGCGCTCGCTCGCGGATGTCCTTGGCGATTTCGGGCAACACAGCCCTGAGCAGCGCGACAAAGTCTGCCTGCACGCGGGTGGTGGTTGCGAGCACCTCTTGATGATCGAGAGGCTGGTCGAGAATCCCTGCCGCCATGTTGGTCACGCAGGAGATCGCCAAAATCTTGATTCCCATTTGGCGGGCGGCAATCACTTCCGGGATGGTGGACATGCCGACAAGATCGGCGCCCATGGTTCGCAAGTAGCGAATCTCCGCCGGCGTCTCATAACTCGGGCCCAAAAGGCCGGCGTACACGCCCTCGTGGATGGTTTGGCCGAGCTTGTCGGCCGCTTCGCGAGCCCACCCGCGATATGGCTTGTAGTACGCCTGCGTCATGTCGGGAAAGCGCGGCCCGAAGCGCTCGTCGTTCGGTCCCACCAACGGATTCTGGCCCTGCAGGTTCAGATGGTCGGAGATCACTACGAGCGCTCCCTGCTTATAGGCCAAATTGATGCCGCCCGCGGCGTTGGTGAGGATAAGAGCCTGAATCCCCATACGGCCCAGAACGCGAGTAGGAAACGCCACCTCGCCGACAGAGTAACCCTCATAGAGGTGTACTCTTCCTTGCATCGCCGCCACGGCAGTGTCCCCTGCCTTGCCGATCACCATCTGCCCCAGATGACCGACCGCAGTCGAGCGGGGAAAGGAGGGTATTTGGGCGTAGGGGATGCGGATCGATTCGGTAAGCTGGTCGGCAAAAGCGCCGAGGCCCGAGCCCAGCACCAACCCGATCTGCGGCCGCAGAGAAGTTTGTGACAACAGAAACGTGGCGGCGGCGTCAGCAAGTCTGAAGGTCTCGGTCATGTTTTAGAATTTGTCACCTGAAACCTGTTCGCGGGCGAGCCGCACACTTTGTCATGGGGTGCCGTTAAGCCAGCTGGTCGGTGACACGCTCTCCTCGTCTGAGCTGGGGAACGGCTCGGAATCACAAAGACTAATAATTTTTTTCAAAGTCGGCCAACTCTCCCTCGAGCTTCCACTGGAGTCGTGCCCGCTCGCTTCGCGCGAGCAGCTTCTGGCAAGCCGCGGAGGATGGTTCGTCCCCCGTACCCGTGCACAGGTTCCCGCGACGGAATGCCTTGGTATGCGACCACAGGCTCGCTCCGGGCAAGAAGCTGTGCTCGAGCGAGAGTCGCACCATGCGCTTGAGATCTCGATAGGAGAGGAAGTCGTAGGTTTCCGCCGCGCGCAGGAATTCGTGAGTCAGATCGGAGCGCAAAACACCTTCGTCATCGGTCGCCAGCGAGACCGGCACCCCGTACCTCACGTAGATCGGCAACGGGTGGTCATCTCCGCGGACACCGAGAATCAGATCATTCGAGGTGAGACAAACCTCGACCAGCACCCCTTGCTGCGCCATTCGCCGTAGCAAACCGATGGGATCACGCTCATTCATAATGTCCACCCCTTGACCGATCCGCTCCGCGTGCCCGCGCTCAATCGAATCACGAATGTGAAACCTCAGCCCCTCGGGCGGTACCAACCCAAAAGCCAACTCGCCGGCGTGCAGGCTGATGTGTACCTTGGGATAGACCCCGTGCAGGTAGTCCAACATTTGCATGTGCAACTCGAAATCACGCATGGGAATATACCAGTCTTCCGGCTGGACGAGGTTCAGCCCCAAAAAGCGCGGATCCGAGGAGGCCAGTTCGAAACCGAGGACAGTCTGCGCAAACACGGCTTCGGGAGCGAGTCCGCGCAACACCTGATATAAGTAACGAACCGTGACCGCACAGCCCGGGCTTGGTTGGGCCGTGCCGCAATTCAGCTGCGAACGTACCTTGCTCTCGTCTTCATCGAGTTTCTTGCGGGTGGAGCGAGCAATGTCTCTTAAGCCGCCCGCCAGCAGCCTTTCGCGTAACTCAGGCAGGTGGTCGTTCCAGCCGATCTTGCTTCCCAGTTCGGCAGCCTCGAGCCCGTCGGCGGTGTGCATCAACTCGAGCAATTGAAGGTGGTCTTGTGCGGCCCGAGTGGCGGCTTCGGCAATCTCGTCGGCCCGATGAGTCACTCGAGCGAGCGAGGACTTGTCAAAAGTGGCGAAGAAGTGATCGTGTCCTGACCCCTCGCCGGGGTTCCAGTTGCGCATCGACCAGGCATCCACCATGGAGTTATAAAGCGCGTGATCCCCATAGGCGCAGCGCACCGCCGGTTTACTGGTAAATCGATCGCAGGACCCATCGCAGGGAGGCGCAATCAGGATCGACGAGGTGCGGTCTACACAAAGCCCATCCGCCGCCGCGAAGTCAATCAAACTTTCGGCGTAGACACTCCCTCCCAGGTGATTGTGCAGATCGCCTCCCTTGGGCATCTCACGCAAGAATGCCAGCAGCAAGTTGGGCTGCTTCCGTACGGAATCGAAATACCTGGCGGTGCGCTCCTCGGCTGTGGGCTTCGATTGCGAAACGCTGGAAGAGGTGAGCAAACCAAGGGAAAGTGCAAACACAACGCGAGCTCGGGCCAATCACACCTCCTCCTGGGTCTAGCTGCAACGCTAGTTGCGGCTTCAGTGGCGGGCGGATTTCGCCCCCGGAAAGGCGCTTAGCAGGGTGGCATTATACAAGCATTCGTCTTCTCCACCCCTGCCCCATCCTCGTGCGGCTCTACCTTCCATGTCGATAACCCTACCCGCGTTCGTCTCTGGACCATCGCCGCACAGCTTTGCCGCCGCCAATTTGCCCACAATTTTCACAAGTCCGGCCCCGAGCATTCGCCTGCGGGTGTACCCGGCCTGTGGAAAAACTCCCCGAGAAAATCTGGCCTCGGCCACATCGGGTGGCCTGAGCTTTCTGGCGGCTGCACAATCTTTGTTGCATAGGCCTGTGAACGGCTTGCACTCGATTGAATTCGAAACAGATCGAGGCGCACCATTCCGATTGACTTGGAAAATAGGAGATGTAATAAGAATGATCGTTCTTCGACAGCTTCTAAAGTTTTCCCGGTTGGTGCTGCGTCCGGGGCTCAAGCGTGGTCACCCTGCTCATCGAAAGATGACGGAGGGAGGGCCAGCAAGGGTCTATAGCAAAGCGCTGGTTGAGGCGAACAGGAAGATAAGTTGAAGGCAAGATAGAATCCCGAGGCGTTGGGTGGGTTTGTCCGGTTGGCGGTAAGCCCGGAGCCCGAGCGAAGATCGCGCACCGCAACCCGCAAGGAAGCGGTGAATGCAGGTCCCGTAAGGGTCTAAAGTGAGCCACTGGCTGAGACGAATCCTCGCAACACCACCTCGGGATTCTCTGAGTTTAGCGGCTAGTTTCCCTCCGTGGCGACAGCCCTTCCCCCTTTCCGAATCTGAGCGTGCCTCGGCTCCTACGGTCCTTGCTGTATCTGGAATCGTTCGGTGGGTACGAGGCGCGCTCGGTAGATTGAATTCGTAGCCGCCACTTCACCGACAACGTCGACATTGAGCTCGTAACTCCCCGGGGGAAGATTGTCACCGAAGGGAATTTCGGTGTCATCGACGTCCTTCTTCAGGGGAAAGTGCTGATATCCAATGGCGGTTGCCCTCCCGATTTCGTTCACTGCCAGGACTACCACGGTCAGATCGAAATCCTGATCCGTCTGATTCGAAACCAAAATCGATCCTTCCAACCGTTGCCCGTTGATCTTGGGATACCGGCCCCATCGCGCCCCAAGCGGCGAGACCACCGACAAGAGAAGCTGCTGGCGGATCTGCTGCGCGGGCTTACTGCTGTCGGTGGCGGTCACGGTGAAGTGGAATTCACCGGCCTCGGTCGCAATGCCCGTGAGTTCCCCATCGCTGTCGAGAACAATCCCCGTGGGCAGGAAGCCTTCCGTGACCTCCCACTTCAAAGGAGGGATTCCACCGCTCGCTTCGATTCGCGCCCGAAATGGCTGGCGGAGGTAAGCCCGGGGCAGACTCTGGGTCTGAACCAGCAAGGGCGGGGCATTCCCACCTGCTTCTTGGGCGGTCGCACGGCTCAAAAGGACGGCCAGCAGCAAAGCCATGGTAACGAGAGGCGATCCCCCGATCGCCAGGCCTCTCGCCCGCTTCGTAACGACCTCGATTTGGTAGCCAAGGTTCCGCAAATGGGTTCCTAGACTGCCGGCGCTCGGAAAAGGTTGCAAACAGAATGTTCTTGGGGACCCATCCCGCATTATAGAGCCTGGGGGAATCGTTGCCTCGCGCTATTGGCAGGCGCCCCCTTCCGAGTCGGCAAAGCTCGGGTTTTCGCCTTTGCTGTTAGCGAGCGCGCCCCTCGACCTTTCTGCGGCCCCGCGCTAAGCTAGATGCTTTCCAAAGGAGGTGATGGGAGGCCATGCGGGAGATGGTCGCCAAGTTGTGGCCGGAGATCCAGTGGATCGAACGGCCAAAGTTGCGCGAACAGGTCACCCAAACCTGGATCAAGGCGCTCGAGCGCA
>JASHSL010000004.1 GCA_030040855.1 Terriglobales bacterium | reverse complement strand
CCGACGGCGACGTGAACACTTACTGGAAAAGCAATCCGTATCTGAGCCAGCGATTCACCGGAGAGAGCGACGCGCTCCACCCGCAATGGATCGTCATGGATCTGGCCCAACTGCAGCTGGTCGACAGCCTTCGCGTCCACTGGCAGGAGCCCTACGCCACCCATTACGCGGTGCAGTATTGGACTGGGGAAGACCCTATGCAGGCTCCGACGCGGGGAGTGTGGCAGACCTTCCCCCGTGGCGAGGTGACCGCGGGCAAGGGTGGGATCGAGACGCTGCGTTTGAGCACCACGCCGGTCGCCGTTCGCTATCTGCGAATCCGCATGACGGAATCGTCCAATACCTGCGACTCCCATGGTTCGGCCGATCCCAGAAACTGTGTAGGGTATGCCATTGGCGAGCTTTACGTGGGCACTACAACAGCCGATGGCGGCTTTCACGACGTGGTTCGGCACACGCCGGACCAGGAACAGACTACGACCTATTGTTCTTCCGTCGATCCCTGGCACGAACCAAGCGACCTGCTTTCGACGCGCCAGGCACAAGTAGGATTCGACCTGTTTTTCACCAGCGGCGTCACTCGCGGACTGCCTGCCATGGTGCCGGTGGCGCTGCTCTACGATACTCCCGAGAATGCAGCCGCAGAGATTGCCTACCTGAGGGCGCGCCAGTATCCCGTCTCCTACGTCGAGATGGGCGAGGAAGCCGACGGCCAGTATATGCAGCCGGAAGATTACGGGGCGCTTTATCTCCAGTGGGCGGCCGCGCTGCATCACGTCGATCCTTCCCTGAAGTTGGGTGGGCCGGCCTTTCAGGGAGTCAACAAAGACATCGAAGTCTGGCCGGACGCGAAAGGAAAGGTGTCCTGGCTCGGCCGCTTTATCGATTACCTGAAACAGCACGGTCGCCTGGGCGATCTCGCCTTTTTTTCTTTTGAGCACTACCCTTACGATCCCTGTCGTATCCCCTGGGGCAGCCTGTACGAGGAACCCGAGCTGGTCAACCACATCATGCAGGTTTGGCGTGAGGACGGCGTGCCGGCAGGTGTACCCATGTTCATCACCGAATCGAATTTGTCTTCCTCTGCCAGCGAAACCTATATGGACCTGTTCGCGGGAATTTGGCTGGCTGATTACATCGGGTCGTTCCTGAACGCCGGTGGCAATGGGGTCTATTACTTTCATTATCTGCCTCTCTACATGGAGCACGGCTGCAACGATTCTCCCGGAACCTTCGGTATGTTCAGCGTCGGTCCGGGATACCAGATTCAGCAGCCGCTGGCGCAATTCTTCACGGCTCAGCTCATCAATCAGGAGTGGGTGCAGCCGGGAGCGGGCGAACATCTGGTCTTCCCCGCCAAAAGCGATCTTGAGGACGGAGCCGGCCACGCGCTCGTCACCGCCTATGCGCTAAAGCGTCCCGATGGCCAATGGTCCGTGATGGTGGTCAATCGCGATCAGCAAAACCCGCACACCCTGCAAATTTCATTTCAGGACGAGACGGCCGAGGAAAGCACGTCGTTTGTGGGCCCGGTTGAGATGGCCACCTTTGGCAGCGCCCAATACCAATGGCACCCCGCGAAAACCCGCTTTGAGGCGCATGCCGAACATCCGACCGAGTGGCCCGTCGTGGCCTATCTCCCGGGAAATGCCGATCCCGATGGACCCATCGCTCACACCCAGCAGACGGCGGAGAGTGGGACTTCCTATCGACTGCCGGCCGCCTCGGTGATGGTCATCCGCGGCAGGATTCGGGCGGGATCGAAGAATGCCCGACCCTGACCACGGTCTGCGGGCCTGCGCAATTCACGATAGATCAATCCAACCCGACCCGCAACCCACGAGCTGGGTGAGCCAGCAATAGCGTGGCGGCCGGGAAGCTTCGCTCCGTTCCTGGGTTCGGGCGCGGACAGTGCTGGCTTTCCTCGAAAACTTCCGCCAGGTATGGCTTCCAGACTGCGGGCAGGCTGTGGGTTGCGTGGCCGCGGGTCTGATCGGTGATGGGCATGAGCACAAACCGTCCCCGCTTGACGTGTTGGATCTCTCGTTCGGCAATGCCCAGCTCAGGCGGATTGATCAGATCATCGGCGAAGTTGACAAACACTGCAGCTCCGGCAGGGTGGCTCCCGAACGGAAATGAAAGTTAGAGACGATGTAATCCCCCCTCGGAGGGTTTCGGCACTTCTTCGGCCAGGACGGAGGCGGTCGAAGCCACCAGCAAGCAGGCGAGGAATCTGCGGGCAAGTCTCATGACACAGGAACTTGGTTCCCCCAGGGTGGCGATTCGGACCTTCAGCGGTGGTTCGAGACCAACTTCAAGCCGTCAGCTTCGAGGATTCGCTTGATCTGGTTGCGCGCATGAATCGCCCAAGGCCCGCTGGCGTCCAGCTTCGTGTACGCGCGCCAGTGTTTCAGCGCCTTGCGCGGTTCTCGGATCTTTTCGTAGGCCAGGGCCAGGTTGTAATGAGCATCGCCATAGGTCGGTGCCAGCTGCAGCGCTGTGTTGTAAGCCTGGATGGCTTCGCTCACTCGTCCGGTCTCGTCGAGCACGTTGCCCAGATCGAAATAGGCCAAAGCGTAGCGGGGGTCAATGCTGATTGCGATCCGATAGTGCTTTTCCGCGATGCCATAATCCTGACGGTTGTAGCAAAGGGTGCCCAGGTTGATGTGGGCGGCGGCATGCTCGGGATCGAGCTCAAGCACCGTCTGATAGACCGCAATCGCCTGCGTCTGGGTGGCAGCATTTTCCTCCAGAGCGATGCCCCGAGCGAAAAGTTCAGCCACGTCCCGGGATTGAACCTTGGCGCCACCCATCGAAACCACCGTCGCCGGCACCGCGTTGTCGGAGGGAACAAAATCGAAGATGAACTGTCCGGTAATGGGCTCGAACACCTTGCCCTCATGGCGAAAGGCGACGCGGTGTCCGCTGGTAAACGTTCCCGCCTCGAGCAAGGGGTTTTCCATCCCCGCTGCCTGTTTTTGCATGGCAGCGAGAGACTGGCGGATCACCGCCGGACGAACCTTGCGGGCGCATAAGTCCCGTACCTTCTTGATTTGCAGCAGATCAAAAAAAGAGTAGCTATTCGCGCTGGGAACCAACTCAGCCCTCTCCCACGCAGCCAGCTGGCGGGGCGTGAGCCGCAAGATCCGGACCAGATCTGCTCGACGATATCGCTGCACGGCGTTGGTTACCGTTTTGTCAACCTTAACCAGAAGCCTTTGTGTACGCAAGTGGAAATGGTGGAAATCAGTGAAAATATGGCTCCCGGCTGGCCCACCCGTACCAGGAACGGCAACCTTTGCGGCCATGGGTCGAATTGCTTCCGCTTCTGTTTCCGGAGGGGCAGGGAGCCAACGACGGGCTGGGAAAGGGGCGGTCGAGGAGAGGTACGTCCCCAAATTCACAAACTTTTCAATTTGTCCCGTCGCCTGGGAGATGGTTCGGCGCTATGATCGTGTTTCGATGGCAGCCACCAAGGGCAAAGCGGTGCAGGACCTGGAGTCCACACGGGAAATGACCAGCCTGGTCGAGCAATCCTGCCTGGTGGCTAAGGATGCCGCGTTCAATCTGCGCGATTTTCTTCAGAATTCCTCCAATATGGCGTTCATCGCGGTGAAGGATTGCGAGAAGGAGCTCGACCGCATGGAACGCGAAATCGACCAGGAGATCACCAGCGCGATTACGCAGGTGAGTGAGGTCGAAGCGCGCGAATTGCTCGCCTGTCTGAAATTCATTATTGATCTTGAGCGCATTGGCGATCTGACGTGGTCGGTCACCCAGCGTCTGCGGCGCTTAACCCGACGGCTGCTCAAAGACGACCGGCGCGACTTGATCGCCATGGCGGAGATTCTGGAAAAAATGCTCGAGAACATTCACCAAGGTTTTGTGAAACGCGATCTCGAACCCGCCAACTGGGTCATGAAGACCGATTCCGAGATCGATCACGTCTGCCACGCGGTGTTCCGCCGCCACCTGGAAAGCAAGGATTGCAGCTTCGACTACAGCACCAGCTTACTTCTCATGGCGCAGGCCTTCGAGCGCGCCGGAGACCATGCCAAGAATCTCGGGGAGGAGTTGTTCCATTTAGTCGAGGGGCGAAGCATGCGCCACGAACGCAAGCGGTCGGCGAAAACGGGGGCGCAATCCTGACTCATTCGCCCCGGAACCCAGGCCGGCGAGGAAAAGCAAACCAGTAAGCCGCAGGGCGGCGGGTTCGGCCAGCGATCGAGACGGATTACCGCGAAGCTTCTTCCAGACGTCCCTGTTCCAGCTTCTCCTGACACTCGATGCAATGACGCGTCCAGGGCACCGCTTCCAGCCGCTTGGGATTGATTTCCTTACCGCAGGAGATGCATTCCCCGAACGTTCCCTCGCGAATGCGAGACAGGGCTCCGTCTACCATCTGGAGGAGCTGGCGATCATTGTTGCTCTGGTGAAAGAGGAACTCTTTGTTGTAAGAACTGGCGGCACGGTCGGCAATATCCTGTGCCGTATCTTCGTCCGCCGAGCGTCCGTCTTGTTGCGTACGGGAGACCATGCGGCGCAACTCTTGCTGCCGCGTCTCTAACCGCTTTCGAAAATAGTCGAGCTTCTTTTTTTCCATGGATGCCAACTTCACCCAACACGACCCCTTCCCGGCCTCGTCGCCACCGATGGGCCAAACGAAGATGATATGCGCCTAAAATGAGATGCGTCAACTGGCGCTCTTAGATTCAGCGATTTCCAAGCGCAGGGAATCGATGGCGCCGGGCACGATTCATCGCGGCAGTACTTCGGGCATTGTAGCCAAGGCATAGCCCATCACCGCCATCGCCGAGGCATTCTCTCGCAGCTCGAGGGGCACGACCTTATCGAGCGTGTCAGCGGCGGTGTGATGGTAGTTAAAGTAGGTGCGACTGTCCTGCATCAGGCCGAGCGCGGGAACTCCGGCCTGCGCCAACGGAGCGATATCGGCTCCCGGGCTCCGCGGGATCAAATGGAGCAAATTGGCTCCGAAGCTATCCAGAATCTCTTGCACCGGTTTTAAGAAGGGAAGCGCGTCGGGAATGATTTTGGCCTGGAAGCCGAGAGGATGAGATGCGCCCAGGTCGCTCTCGATGACCGCCACGTGATTGGGAATTTCCCGGGCATGGTCCTTCGCGTAAACATCGTGTCCGCGCCCTCCGTTCTCCTCATCCATCCAGGCGACAATGCGAATGGTGCGTCGGGGATGCAGGTGTAATTGTTGGATAAGATGTGCGGCGTCCATCGCCATGGCAACTCCCACCGCATCGTCCAACGCTCCCGTGCCCAGGTCCCAAGAGTCCAAGTGTCCGGAGAGCATCACCACTTGCTCCGGATGTTCACTGCCCTTGAGATCCCCGATCACGTTGTAACTGATACTGTCCGGTCCGGTCTGTGAGGTCAAGGTCAAGTGCATCCGGATCTTGCCTTCGGCGGCCAGGCGGGTGATCAGATCGGCGTCTTCGCTGGTCACCGCCGCCGCAGGAATTCCCGCCGGCTCGCTCCAGCCGGTATGGGGCAGACGGTAATTTGCCCCGCCTACTGAACGGACCAGACACGCAATGGCTCGCAACTCGGCGGCTGCCTTGGGCCCCGCCGTTCGATACGCGACCGCTTCCCCATACGCCTCCCCCGCCATGCCAGCGGCGGCCTGTTGCTCATCGAAGGGGACATTGAAGAGCACGATTTTTCCTGCAACCGTCTCGCGTCCTAGCTGCTTGAGCTCGTCGAAATTCTTGACCACCACGATTTCGCCCGTAATGCCGCTCGCGGGAGTGGGTAGAGTTCCGCCGAGCGCGGTGAGCACGATTTTCTGCGTTGTTCCCGGCGGCTGCTGCGCATACTCCACCAGCTCCGCCTGATCAACACCGCGAATCCAACTGGGAACCTTAACTTCTTCCAGCTGAACTTGAAGCCCAAGGCGACGCAGTTCAAGGGCGACATACTGGACCGCGGCCGCGGTGGCCGGAGAACCCACGGGGCGCGCTCCGATGTTGTCGGTCAAACGAGCGGTTTGCTGGTAGGCGTAATCGTCGGCCAGCGCGGCGTCGCGCAAAGTGACGAGCTCGCTCCTCAATTGCGCGGAAATGGATCTGGCCTGACTGCCAGAAGAGCTTTGAGCCGGGCAGAAAGCAACCCCTGGCCGAAGCAGGAACAACAAACACAGGGTTTGTACGCGCATGGCGATGGTCAGTGTAAGGGGAAAATGTATAGAGGGGAAGCGCAGGCAGCTGTTTTCCAGGTCTTGCCGGGCGCCAGCCTCGGGGGAAGGCTGCATGCCAACGGCGCCGCACTCTAAGCCCCCAAAAGAAAAGCGGCTCCATTTCTGGAGCCACTATCTAAAAGAGGCAACTCAGGAAGGTTTCAGGAAAGGCGATCGTAAGTCTCGATCCGCCAGCCGGAGTGGCGCAGAGAGAAGATATAACGAGCGCGGCGAGTGAAGGTGTTTCTTACGGCGGCCTCTTTCATTGGCGGAGAAAAGAAGCATTTGCTGCGCCAAAATTAAGGGCCCCCACAGATTTGCTCGGGGAAGCGGCCAACTCATTGCAGCACAGGGAGTTCATCGCCCAGCCGAGGGGATCGAACCCCCGCCCAAACTTCACCGCGAAGGGCAAAAGACTGCAGGTTCGTGCACATTCCGAGCAGGCACCTAGCCTTGGGGTGCCGGGACCCTGTCCGGAAGCCAAACTAGGAATGGCCAGCTACGGTACGCAACTTGCCTGGCAGAAAGTGATAGGGCGGCCAGGGACCGGTTACCGTGAGCTCGCAGTTTTTCAGCTGTTTGGCTGCGCTGTTGTAACGGTTCTGGTACTTCTCTACCGACTTGGAATCGATCAGGTGAGCAATATCGATCAGCATGCCGTCGGTATTCACTCTCTTGCAACTGATCTCTTCCTCGAGCGGATTGAACATCTTGTGCACTTGGACCGACAAAGCCCGCGCCTTGGTCTGACGCTCGCGATCGCGCGAAGCCTTCTCCCGCAGCTTCATCAGATATTCGCCACCCACCGTATCCGGCAGCTCCACATCCATCATCGTGTCGCGCCAGGATCCGTCGCGAACGACCAGCTTCAGGTGCATTTCGGCCTTGCCCCGCAGTCGGGCCACACTCTGCCCGAAGGCACGGCGATTGGCGCGCACCGCCTGTCGCAACGCTTCATCGCTGTCAAAGATGGTCCCGAAACGGAACGGAAGCACCGTCCCGTTGCGGAAGCAAACGCTGACGACCCGTGCGTGTTCCAAGACCGCCTTGTCGTCCAGGCTGCCTGTGGCACGGTCGTACTCGCTGACCACCACGGAAAACTCACCGCTGGGATAGCTCAGGACTGGGGCCGCGTTCACTCCTTGCGTGCCTTCGAGTAGGAAAGGACGCCGCGCACGGATGCCATTGAGGGCCTGTTGCTCGGTAAGACAATATGCGTACCACGCCATAGGGGTCTCCCCGTACCCCACTCGAGGCACAGCGCAAAACCTCGAGCTGGTACAGCTGGTTACGGCTCTCTTGAACCTTGGAAGAAAGGGCGGTACCACGACTAGAGAACGCTTGCTATCACGTTCCGCCCTATATATTACTTTGGTACCCACGCAAAATGCAACCTTTTTGTGGCAATGCCGCATCAACCCTCCCCACGATGTTGGCGCATGCTTAGGAACTCCCGCTAGTTGGCTAGCCCGTCGGGTGATGGCGGTGCCGATCGGTGCGCTCGAGCGCGGGAAACGATCGGGCGGCCGGCTAGGCAAAACCAGCCCCCGAGTTTTGCCAGATGAGATTGGGTTAATGCTTTTTGTTTTCTGCGGCTTGGCGCAGGGCTTCACGTTCGGCCAGCACTTTGGTAACTACGCTCAGCATCTCTGCCAGCGGGGCGGGCTTGCCGGTCCAGATTTCAAATTGGCGAGCCGCTTGGTGAACGAACATCTCTAGACCAGGGATGACCTGAGCGCCAGCAGCCTTGGCTAGCTTTAACAAACGCGTCTCCACCGGGTCGTAGACCATATCGAAAACATAGCGGGCGCGGATTTCGTTTTGGTTCAAGGGAGACTCGCGGGAGTTTCCCATTCCGACCGGAGTGGCATTGACGATCACGTCAAAGAAGAGTTTCTGCAGGTCCGCACGCTTGATCGTCCTGGCGCGAGCCGAGCGGGCGAGTTTTTGCGCTGGGCCGGGCGTGCGGTTCAGGATGGAGACTTCGGCGTCCCGTTCTTTCAATCCGAAGACTGCGGCTCGGGCGGCACCACCAGCGCCGAGAACCAGAACCTTCGCGTTCTCCAGTTCCAGGCGCAGCTGCAACGGCCGGACAACCCCGGCGGTATCCGTATTAAACCCGTAAAGCTTACCGTCTTGCGCCCGCACCACAGTATTGCAGGCTCCAATCTTGGTGGTGTGGGCATCGGTGTTGTCCAGATGGCTGATAATCTTCTCTTTGTAAGGCATGGTTACCGAAAGCCCATGGATGGGAATATCGCGGATGCAGGCGAGCAGGTCTTTCAAGGTTTTCGCGTGCAGCAACAGGTAGACGCCGTTTACGGTCTCCCGGCGCAGCGCAGCATTCATAACCGCCGGCGAAAGCGAGTGGGCCACCGGGTCGCCGGCCACCCCGTAGATCCGAGTGGGAGCGTCCACGTGCTCGATACGATAGGTGCTGTGCAGTTCCCGTGCCGTGACCTGCCCGGGGGCGGTTTTTTCGTCTTCGCTGACCGCGGCAAAGGTAAATATACTCCCGGCCCGCAGTCCGAGTACGCGGCTAATGAGGCCTTGCTCTCCCATGCAAAGGCCAATTAAGGAATAGCGATCGCTGTTGCGCTCGATAAACTTCATCATCTCCACGTTGTCATAGAGAGTGTTGGCGGTAGTGACAACCTTATAGAAGTCGGCCGGGATCGCGACCATCTTCTTTAGCGTCTCCTCCAGATTTTTGGTGGCGTGGAAGTCGTGGTAAGACAAGATCAATGCGGCCGCGCTTCGCAGCCGATCGAGCGCCTCGGGTTCGCTGCGCACCGCCGATTGCAGCTCGAGGTCCGTCAGTTGGCAGCCCGCCGCCGCGGCTCTCCACAAAATGTCCAGCTGGGAGGCAATCGAACCTTTAAATCTTCCCCCGCTCGGGGGGCGACGGCAGGTGGCAACCAGCACCGCCTGGGGATGGTACTCGGTGAACTGCTTGATCTTCGGCAACGCCAACCCAGGACGTGAAAGGTAATCTAACCTTAACTCCAGAAATGGGTTATCGCGGACTATGGCCTCCGCTTTTTCGAGCAGAGCGTTGGCATCGGACGCGGTCACCGCGACACATACCCGGGGCAAGCGCAAATGCCGCAGACGGGCCGCGAGGTTGTTCGAGGCAGCGGTCACGATATTTCGAAGTGGCGCGATCTTACAGGCGCTTAATTCTAGATGCAACAAGCGATTGTGTTTTTCGAGGTAAAACTTTTTATCCTGCCCTCTATGACACCGGCGTAACCTTGACCCCCGCCATGGGGCTTGCTAGTGTCCGGGCTGGAAGTCTCTGATTTCTTGAAACTTAACACGGATGACAGGCAATGGATTAGGCCTGGAGGTTAGAACATGAAGAAAACAAGCTTGTTATTGGTTTTATGTCTGGCGTGTCTGGCGATCGGCGTCAGTGCCGAGCAGCCCACGTCCCCTCCAGACCAAAGCCCAGCGCCGAACGGGACCCAAGCCACGAACTTGAATTTCCCTATGGAACGAGTGGTTAATCCTACCCGCTCCGACCTCAATTGCGCCGGCTTTGTCAGTCCAACCCGTGTGCCAGACGCGAACTACATCATGGGCGGGCTGGAGACTCCGAACACGACCCATTACGGCGACGGCGAAATCGTTTACCTTAACGGTAAAGGATACGAGCTCGGAAGGCGCTACAGCGTGGTGCGTGAACTACGCGATCCCAATCGCTACGAGATGTTTCCCGGACAGTTCGCCATGATTCGGGCCATGGGTGCGCCTTACGCAGACCTGGGGATCGTACGGGTGCTCGACGTTCGCGGCGCACACGCCATCGCCGAGATCGAATTCGGATGTAGTCCGATTGTGCCCGGCGACGTGGTGATACCGTATGTCGAAAAAGCAAAGCTTCCCCTACATCCGCCCATGCTCTTTGATCGTTTTGCGCCCCCCAACGGAAAAGCCAGCGGACGGATTGTGCTTGCCAAGGATTTTGACACGGAGCTCGGCACGGGAATGAAAGTCTACCTAAACCTGGGGGCCAACCAAGGCGTCAAGGTAGGAGATTATTTCCGGGCAGTGCGCTCCTATGAAACTGATCTGCACGATCCGGTGGAATCGCTCTCTTTCAAAGCCTCGACTGCCGAAGACAGTCAGGCCAAACCGCCGGTCTTAGAGCGGGGCATGTTTTCGGGAGGGAAGGGTGCCTCGATCAGCGTCGCCGACTTTCCCCGACGGGCCGTGGGAGAGGTGGTCGTTCTCAGTACGACCCCCACGACCGCGACCGGCATGATTGTGTTCGCCCTGGAAGATGTGCACCTAGGCGATGGAGTAGAACTCGACCCGCAGTAGTCCCTTCTGCATCTTGTTCTCGAACCGGGAAGGACCAACCTTCCCGGTTTTGCTTTGTGGGCGACTCGCTTGCTTGCGCGGCAGGTCCCGCTGCGCCCCCGGACATCGCAGGACTCGACAACGGCCTGGGCCAGCGCGGCCCCTCGGGCCCCGGTGCGGATCGAGGGGAGGTTTATTTTTGATCGCGATCGCCGAAGACTTCGGCGGTGAACGCCTCGAGGGCCGCCCCATGCTGCCATGCGTCGGTGGCCAGGCCGGCTTTGCGACAAGCCTGCTCGAGAAACACCAGCCGATCCCAGCCGTGTTCGACCGGCACTTGCGGCAGCAACAGGCCACGATGCCCATGCTGCGAGACGAGTAGCCCATGCTTGCCAACTTCGACCCACTCCGGGCGAATCGCGGCCAGCGGAGACAGAACGCTGAGCGAGACTTCGAGCTCGGGAACCTCCTCCCGAGTGACGGGAAGGAACCTGGAATCTTCAAAGGCGGCCGCCCGCGATGTCTCAGCCACGGCACGAAACAGGGAGGTGGTAGGGAAGACATAACCCACGCAGCCGCGCAACTGGCCTCGCAACGAGATCGTGGTGAAAACAGCCCGCGGTTCGGCTAAATGTGGCGAAGGGGGTTCGAGAGAAATCTCCCGCTTGTCGAGCTTCGATCCAATCGACTCGTGCGCCAGCTTGAGCAGGAGGCTGCGCTCTTGCCCACTGAACTCCCACGACGCTGTGCCGCCTGGGCTGGGCTCAAGGAAGCCGGGCGGCGAGCTTTCAGGTTGCAGCGACATCGCGCTTCCTCCGCCGGCTCAATACGAAGGCGCGGCGGCGGCTTCTCACCGCTCTCCGATCGATCTTTGACCAGAAAGCCACGAAGTAATCGCCCGCGGAAACCAGGGAGAGCAGCACCATGAACCCGATGGCCAGTCGGGCTATCCAATCGACGGGGAAAATATAGGGGCCATAAATCGGCCACTCTTTCCAGCGATGGTCGAGGATCACAGCCACCACGGAAATAATCTGCACCAGCATTTTGAACTTGCCGAGGTCGCTCGCCTCGATGGTAAATCCTTCCGAAGCGGCGATGGATCGCAAGCCGCTCACCAGAAATTCGCGGGCAATGATGACGACCGCAATCCAGGCCGGGACCAGGCGCGGATTGAATTCCACCAGGGTGATGAAGGCGGCGGCAATCAGAAGTTTGTCCGCCAGCGGATCGAGCAGCATGCCCATGGTCGTGATCTGACCGCGTCGGCGAGCCAGATATCCGTCGATCCCATCGGTGATCGAAGCCGCGATGAACAAGGCGGAAGCCAGCAGTTCCTTTTCCCCACCCGGGCTCGAGAACCGGCTGCTGGAAAGAATCCAAATGAGCAGCGGAATTGTGGCGATGCGGGTGAGCGTGATGGAATTGGGAAGATTCACGGGACTCCGCCCCGGCGGATCTACCGGACGATCGATGATCCGATTATCCTCCACGTCGAAGCGCGAAAGCAATCACCGCAAATTCTCCCTCGGGTGCGCCCGCGCCCGGCCGACAGCGGCGGCGGACCGGAACCGTCTCCTCCCGAAGAGACGACACGGGTGTTCTAGAATAAGCGGTTGCTGGCTTCGCCCGAACTCGACCGCCTGTACGTGGTATTGGTGTCGACCCGCAATCCCCTGAACATAGGCGCCGCGGCTCGGGCCATGAAGAATTTCGGGTTTTCGCAGCTGCGCGTGGTCCGCCCTTACGCGTTGGCCTTTCGCGAGGCGCGCTCTGCCGTGGGCGCTGCGGACCTGCTCCGCAGGGCGAGCGCCTTCGATCGGGTGGCAGACGCCGTGGCCGACTGCCAACTCGTGATTGGCACGACGGCCGCCAGGAACCGGCACCTGCTCCAACCCCTCCGCCAGCTTCCGGAGGGTGCACGCGTGATCCGCCGCCGGCTGAGATCTTCCCGGGTTGCTCTGCTCTTCGGCCCGGAGAAGCGCGGACTCTCGAACGAAGATCTGAGCCATTGTCACTGGCTCTTGCGCATTCCAACCTGCCCCGAGCATGGCTCGATGAATCTGGGGCAGGCGGTGGCGGTTTGCCTTTACGATCTGGTCCGCACCTCCGGAGTCAAACCGCAAGCCGAGAAAATTGCGCTCGCCAGCGCTGGCGAAGTCGAGGCGATGACCCGGCATCTGTTTGAGACTTTGCAGGTAAGCGGTTACGTGAATCCACAATCTGCGGCCTCGACCGAGGCGAAGGTACGGCGCATGGTGCGCCGGCTGCGGATTCCGGCCTCCGATACCGACACCTGGTTGGGGATCTTCCGCCAAATCCTGTGGAAGGTGCGCAAGACACCTGCCTCCTGAACCTGGCGGTCGCCTAGGCCGACCGCGGGCGTACTAGTAACCGGAGTAACCTGCAGGTAATTCCGGCCATGTGGTATAAAACCAATCAGCCCAAAAATTGAGCGGGGACGTTCCCATCCGACGGGGCGTCTGCCGCAAGCCCGAGAGGAACGTCTTGAGTTTCATCAATTTTGCAGCCCGGGAAATTAACTGCAAGATCGTCTACTACGGCGCGGGGCTGGGCGGCAAGACGACCAATCTTCAGTTCATCTACCAAAAGACTGCCGAGCAGCAGAAGGGCAAGATGATTTCGCTGGCGACGGAGACGGACCGTACGCTGTTCTTCGATTTTCTGCCCCTCGATTTGGGCTCCGTGCGCGGGTTTCGGACGCGCATTCATCTCTACACCGTTCCCGGACAGGTATTCTACGATGCCAGTCGCAAACTAATTCTGCGCGGCGTCGACGGGATTGTGTTCGTAGCTGACTCTCAGCAGGAGCGGATGGATGCCAACCATGAAGCGCTGGACAACCTGATGGACAACCTCAAGGAACATGGATACGACTTTCAGAAAATCCCTTATGTTCTGCAACTCAATAAGCGGGATCTGCCCAACGTGCTGCCGGTCGAGACTCTGACCAAGGAACTGCGGCGGAAATCCGAACCAGTGCTTGAGGCGATTGCCTTCCGGGGGAACGGCGTCTTCGAGACTCTCAAGGAGATCGCCCGCCAGGTGCTGGTTGAGTTGAAACAAGGCAGTTGATCGGGCCTAAAACTCCACAACAAAAAAAACGTCGGGCCGGTTAGCCCGACGTCTTCTCGTCTCGAGACTTACGAAAATCTACTTGGCTTCTCCGCTCGGACTGGCACCGAATTCGCGTCGGCCGACACTGCGGGCGGCACGCGAGGCCATGGTCGAGGCGCCCGCGGCTGCGCCGTAGCGCTCCATCAACATCGGAACCATTGCGTTTTCCGCTTCCTTGACGAAGGTCAACGCGCCGCTCGGACTCAAATCCACCCGGACAAAGTCTCCTAAGCGCACCTGTCCGGTAGCCACCAAATTCGCCAGAGGAAATACCAAGTGGCGTTCGATCGCTCGCTTCAGATGGCGAGCCCCGTATTTTGGGTCCGTTCCCTCTTCGAGCAGGAATTCCTTCACCCGGGACGTGCAGTTGAAGACAAACTGGTTCGCGGCAGAGGCGGCCAGGATGCGCTGCTGCACCAGCCCCAACTCGATTTCAAGAATCTCTTGGAGGTGTTCGGGGCGCAGAGTCTTGAACACCACCACCTTATCGATCCGGTTCATGAACTCGGGCGTAAACTTGCGCCGGGCCGCTTCGATGGCCGTGCGGTCGATCTTATCGTCCAGACTGGCATCGACTTTGCGCGGCTTCTGGGCAAATCCCATACCGCCCTCGACCAGATTGGTCATTTCGCCGGCGCCCAGGTTCGAGGTCATGATGATGATGCACTGCGAAAGATCGACGCGGCGGTTGTCGCCCAGCGTCAGCGTGGCTTTATCGAGAATGCCGAGTAGAAGCTGCCAGAGAGCGTCGGAAGCCTTCTCGATCTCATCAAACAGCAGAATCGAGAGTTTGAGCCGGTCCGTATGCCACTGATTGAGCGCCTCTTGCGTAAGCAGGGGATGGGTCTCACGATGCCCCAAATATCCCGGCGGAGAACCGATTAATTTGGCGATCTCGTGAGAATGCTGGAATTCAGCACAGTCAATCTTGATCAAAGCCCGTGCATCCCCGAAGAGGCCTTCCGCCATCGACTCCACCACCCGGGTTTTGCCCGATCCGGTGGGTCCGAGAAACAGCAGGTTTCCTACTGGGCGCCCCGGCGGATTCAGCCCCGCCAAGAACATCTGATAAATCTCCACCACCTTTTCGATGGCTACGTCCTGGCCGACGATTTTTCGTCGCAAGGCGTTTTCAAAATCTCGGGCGTCATTGCTACGACGGGTTGGATCAAGCACGGGATTGAGCGCGGTCTTCATAGCCTTCTGGACTTCATGCTCCATTCTGGCCTTGTCCCTGCTGGCGACGCGGCACCTAGATCGGACGCCAAATCTTGTTACCCCCGGTTTTTAGCGGGTCCGAGCGTCCAACGGATACCCTTCCTTGCAAATCATTAGCCATCATGCCCCTAGGGAGCTTCTGGCTTCTTTTCTGCTGATTAGATGCCCTCGGGAGAAGAGCCAAACCCCCAGGTTGCTGAGTACGATCCTGTAAACGGAAATAGTTTGCCTACGCAGGGAGTTTTCTTGGCTCGGAGGCGAAACCTAGCGGACGGCGTTGTCCCGACGTAACTACCCCCCTAAACGGTGGCTTGATTACGATCCGCTGTAGCGCGTTTGGGGGAGAATACGCTTGCCTCGTCTGCCTTCCGTGCTGAGCCTGCTGGTCATGGCGGGCTTGGCCGTCTTCCTGCATCGTTTGACGAATGGGGTGCCCGCGGTCTCTGCCGCCCAGAATAGGCTGGCGGGCGCGGCGCCCACACTGAAGCTTGAGTCCGGGAACGCTCTCTCCTCCTCCGCCTCGGTCGAGGTCACCCGCGTGGCCCCGCCGGGGAGCACCTTGTATTGGACGAAGCGGGGAGACACGGTTTCCTCGGTCGCTCGTCGGTTCCTGCTCAGAACCTCATACCTGACCTCCTCCGAGCTGGCAGAAGCCTTGCGCAAGGCAAACGGCAACGTAAGGATGACTTCCTTGAAGCCGGGAGAGGCCTTGATTGTGCCGGGAATTCTTGCCACGCCGATCGTCGAGAAGCCCATTCCGGTACCCCGCGACTTTGAAGTCCGGGCCGTGTATCTCACCGGATTGATGGCCGGGAGCGAGCATGGGCTCGAGGTCATCAGGCGTTGGCGGAAAGCGGGCGGGAACTCCGTCGTCTTCGACATCAAAGACAGCGATGGCAGCGTGAGCATTCCCTTCGAGCATGCCTTGCTCGGCGCCCACCACACCCCGATTCCGGACTTGGCCAAACTGGTTCGCTTTCTGCATTCGGAAAACCTGCATTCGATTGCCCGGATCGCCATCTTCCGCGATCAGCGCTTGGTCGAGGCGCATCCCGAACTGGCGATCAAATCACGCCGCACCGGACAGCCCTGGCGGGAAAACGGAAAGCTGGTTTGGACCGATCCATCGCAGCCCCAAGTGCAGGAGTACAACATTGCCCTGGCCCGGCGGGCCGCGGAATCGGGCGTCGACGAGGTGCAGTTTGACTACGTGCGATTTCCCGCAGAGGGTGATCAAAAGGATGCGACGTTTCGCTTCCTGCGCGAACATCCGGACTGGCAGCGCTCCGACGCGATCCGTGACTTTCTCGAGCATGCCTATGCGCAACTGCATCCTTTGGGAGTCTTGGTCTCGCTCGATGTGTTCGGTGTCATGGCTTGGCGCAGGCCGGTGGATCTAGCCCATACCGGGCAGGACATTGTCAGGATGGCGAAGCACTGCGACGTGCTTTCCCCCATGATCTACCCCTCCCACTTCTTTGGCATGGACGGTTACGCCGATCCCGGGGATGCTCCCGAGCACTTCATCGGAGAGTCGATGGAGCGCTTCGAACAAATCACGCGAGGCAGCGGCGTCGTCATCCGACCCTGGTTGCAAGCCTTTCGCTGGCGAACCAAGACCTATTCCCCCAAGTACATCGAGACTGAGGTGCTGGTGGCCAAGCACGAGGGCGGCATCGGCTTTCTTTTCTGGAATGCAGCCAATGACTACAGCAAGCCGCTGACCGCGATGGGGGAGATGCGATCGGTGAAGGGACAGTACTTTCGGGGAGACGAACTGCCGGAAACTCCGGTCGGGATCACTTCCTTGTCCGGATCCGCCCCGGTCGATCGACAGGAAACTCCCGTCCTGGTCAGGGCTCAATGAAACCCCGGGCGAAGGCCCGTCCAAGCCCCTCCGATGTCGCCTGTCCTCGGTTATAATTTTTTTGTTTTGACTCCTGTGCTGGTCGCGTGGGGTGTCCTGCTTGCCACCGGCGGACTCATGACGCCAAGGCGGCATCGCAGGAACCTTTCCCCCGGCTGCATTCTTGCATCTTAGGTTGGTTTGAGGAGCGCGCATGGCAATTCAGAAGACGGAGAAGATTTGGCATAACGGAAAGCTGATCCCCTGGGATGAGGCGCAGATCCATGTGATGGCGCACGTGGTGAACTACGGCTCGGCGGTATTTGAAGGGGTTCGCTGTTACGCCTTGCCGAGCGGGCCCGCAATTTTCCGGGCGCAGGAACACATGCAGCGTTTGCTCGACTCGGCGAAGATTTACCGCATCGATGTGGACTTTAGCCGGGACGAGCTCGTCGCCGGCATGGTCCAAACCGTACAGCGCAATGGGGTGTGGCCCTGCTATATCCGCCCGATTGTCCTGCGCGGTTATGGGGAGGCTGGGGTCAATCCCTTCAATTCGCCGACCGAGGTCTATATTTGCAATTATCCCTGGGGCAAGTATTTGGGAACCGACGCCGAGCAGGGAGTCGATGTTTGCATCTCCTCCTGGACGCGAATGGCCCCCAACACCCTTCCCGCCATGGCCAAGTCAGGCGCCAATTACATGAACTCGCAGCTCATCAAGATGGAAGCCATTTTGAACGGCTACGTCGAGGGGATCGCCCTCGATGACAAGGGATATGTCAGCGAGGGCTCCGGGGAAAATGTATTCGTGGTTCGCCATGGCACTCTGCTGACGGCACCGCTCGGCAATTCCGTGCTGCCGGGCATCACCCGCGACTCGGTGTTACGGATTGCCCGTGAGTTAGGCATCCAGGTGGTCGAGCAAGGCATTCCCCGGGAGTTGCTCTACATCGCCGATGAGGTGTTTTTCACCGGCACCGCCGCCGAGATTACGCCGGTTCGTTCGGTGGATAAAATCAGCGTCGGCGAAGGCGTGACGGGCCCGTTGACCCGAGCCATCCAGAAGGAGTTTTATGGCATCGTGCGCGGCGAAAAGCCGGACCGCTTCCAATGGTTCACGCCGGTGCCGATCGGCAGCAAGCAGCCCGTGAGTGTGTAAAGACGGCGCTGCCGGGCCGAACTTGATCGCCCGCCCCAGGGGTCTGGCTGCTGGCGCTTTTCGACCAGGAGGATTCTGCTCGCGACAACGCAACCCGAGCCCAGTTGAGAATTCGCGACCCAATATTGCGACTGGATGCTCGCGGGGCTGGAGCGTAAGCTCCAGACCACGAAACCAGGGATCGCCGCCATTCCCGACAAAGAGCGCGACTATCGGCCGGATCCAAAAGCACGCACAGCTTGGGAGCTGGCGTGGCATCTGGTCACAGTGGACGTCCCATTCCTAGAGGTGATCGCCGAAGCCTAAGAGCGTGGCGGAAATGGTGTCCTGGTACGACCAGAACTTCACGCGCGCTTGCGAAAGCCCGCGCCGTGACCACCGGAGCAACGCTGGCAGCGGCTAGATTTTTTCGGCATCCTCACCCTTCCGGCGTTTGCCTATCTGCCCATGGTCCACAACTACAGCATCCATCATCGCGGAGAACTGGCCACCTATCTTCGTCCGATGGGCTCCCGGGTGCCCTGCCTTTACGGTCCGAGCGCGGAGGAGGAGTGGAAGGCCGCGTAGTCCCGTCCCGTTCTCGCCCCGTGCCGCCGCTGGGCGTTTGCCTTGGCCTGGCTTCCTAGCGGGCGGGTGTTTCTCCCCAAGTACCCAAAGGCATGTTTTTGTCTGCTTCGGTCGCGTCGCTTGGGCACTGGGCCCGCGGTAAGGCAGGGCCGCTTCGCCTTCGCTCCCATGGGCGAACGGCACTGGCCACTGAGGCTTTCCTGAGGGGGCCGCGGGCCATTGCGACCGCCGGCAGTCAAAGCCCTCGTCGGCGGCGCCGGGCTGCGATCCCGCCATCTCCTTCGGGCTAGGGTCGTCCGAGGGACGATCCATTACTTAGGTCATCTTGGGCTGGCTGGGTTTTCGGTACATCATACGAGTCGGCCTCTGAGAAAGCCTCAATGAATATCGACGATCTGCTTCGCACCGCGATGGAGCGGCGTGCCTCCGACTTGCACCTGAAAGTCGGCAATTACCCCCACTTGCGCATTGACGGCGAGTTGATTCCTCTGACCGAGCTGCCGCGCATCAGCGCCGAAGACATGTTGAACATGGCCTTCAGCATGATGTCGGCGCGACAGAAGCAAAAATTCAAAGAGAACTCGGAAATCGACATGGCATACGGTGTCGCCGGGTTGGGCCGCTTCCGCGTAAACGTGTTTCAGCAGCGGGGCAACGTAGGCCTGGTCCTGCGCGTGATTCCCACCAAGATTCGTGCCCTCGATGAGCTCTATCTGCCCAAGGTTGTGGAGCAAATCTGTGACATGCCGCGCGGACTGATTTTAGTCACCGGGGTCACCGGATCGGGGAAGTCCACGACGCTGGCTGCCATGGTGGATCGGGTCAATTCCACCCGCGCCGAACACATCATCACCATCGAAGACCCGATCGAATTCCTGCATCGCGACAAAAAGGGCTACGTGAATCAACGCGAGATCGAAGTGGACACGCCTTCCTTCACCGCCGCGCTGCGGGCTTCTCTACGTCAGGATCCGGACGTGATCCTGGTGGGTGAAATGCGCGATATGGACACCATCGGCACCGCCCTGCTGGCGGCCGAGACCGGACACATGGTGTTCTCCACCCTGCA
>JASHSL010000310.1 GCA_030040855.1 Terriglobales bacterium | reverse complement strand
GAAAACTGGGTGAGCATTCCTCGTCTTCGGGTCGCCGTGTCGGTCGATGGTCTCCGGGAAGATCATGATCTTCGCCGCAAACCGGCGACCTACGAGCGCATCCTGAAAAATATCCTGGGCCGCAGGGTCAATGTGCACTGGGTAATCACCAGCGCCATGCTCGCACGTCCGGGCTACTTAGAGGATTACGTGTCCTTTTGGAGTGCGCGTGCCGAAGTTAATCGCATCTGGGCCAGTGTTTATACTCCACAAGTTGGCGAGCACAGTCCGGAAATGCTTACGGTCGAAGACCGGCAAAGATTAGCCCGGGAGTTGCCCGGGTTACGGCAGCAGTACCCGAAATTTCTCATCAGTGACCGCATTGTGAGGGCTTTTCTTGAGCCTCCGAAAAGCCCCGAGGAATGTCTGTTTGCCAGGATGTCGACAAATTATTCGGCGGATCTGAGCACCCGCGTGGAACCCTGCGTATTTGGTGGCACACCGGACTGCAACCAATGCGGCTGCGCCGCAAGCATAGGATTGCACTCGGTCAGATCGCTGCGGGTCGCGGGCCCGCTAAGAATTGATCACCTGATCCTGGCATCGATGGCTGTAGGCAGCTGGATGGGGCGCCTGCGGAGCGGCACGGACGCACCCCGGCGCTGGCACCCGGTTTCTGCCGCCCAGGAGAGCAAACGAGGGCCGAGGTCCAGAGCAGATTCCCCGCCAATACACGATTCGCGGATCGAAGGTCTCGAAGTGCTTCCGCCCGAGGCCAGCACCTAGTTTCGATGCTGGCGGCGGATTGAAATTCCCTGCAGCCCTCGCTTCTAGCTATTGCTGACTCAACAACTTAGCTACCATCCGCTGCAGCAAACCGACCGCTAGACCCCGATTTTCGCCCTTTTATTGCGATGTTCGTGTGCTTCTGTGCGCGCTTTACTAGGATAAAGCTGGCGAGTTTTGGAGATGGTCGAACCAACCATTCTCCCAGGTGAAGATCAAGAGCACGGTCGTTAACAGAGGTATGTCGCTCCGGTCTTGCGTGTTCATGTGGGTAAACCCAGGGACGGCACACCACAACTTCAAAAGCCGTGGAAAGCGAGAGGAAATGCATAAGCCGGTCAAGTATTTCGAAAAAGGTCTTACCCTAGCTGCGAAGGGTGTATGGTATGTCTTCGAGCGAGCGAACCGCATCCGTCCCAATCCTTCTCCCACGCCCAAGTGGTCGGACAAGCCGCTTCTGAAGTCGTACGAGAAAACAAAGCCTCCGCTCGGCTGGCCACGAAGCACCGATTCGCTCTGTCCGAGGTGCGTTCCGGAGATCCGCCAGCAGATTCTCGATGGCAAGCTCCCCTACGAGGTGCTGCTCAACGAAAGAGTGGGCGAGGTGAAGGCGCAGATCATCGAACGCGAGGGCAAGATCCTGATGGTGAAGGATTGCCCCGAGCACGGGCGCTTCGAAGATGTGATGTCGATTGACCCCGAGTTCTCACGGCACCTCGAGCAGGTTTTCCCGGGCCGCGACATTCGCGCCCACAATGATGAAAATCTGCACCATCACGGCTCGAGCACGATCAAGTATGGCCGGGGTTCGGTGCTTACCATTGACCTCACCAATCGCTGCAACATGATGTGTGACCCCTGCTTCATGGATGCCAACCAGGTTGGATTCGTGCACGAACTGACCTGGGAGGAAATCAAGCAGCTGCTCGATAACGCCATCACCATTAAGCCCAAGCGGCAGATGTCGGTGCAGTTCTCGGGTGGCGAGCCCACCCTTTCTCCGTATTTTCTGGACGCGGTTGGCTATGCCCGAAAGGTCGGCTACAACAGCGTACAGGCTGCTACCAACGGAATCGAGTTCGCCAAGAGTTTCGAGTTTGCTCAGCAGGCGGCCGAGGCTGGACTGCGCTATGCATACCTGCAGTTTGACGGGATCGGCAATGCCGCCAATGCTCACCGCAAGGTCGGCAATCTGTTCGACGTGAAACTGAAAGCCATCGACAACCTCCACCGCGCCGGCGTCGAGATCGTGCCCGTGGTCACCATCGTGAATGGCATCAATAACGAGCAGGTAGGACGCATCATCCAGTTCGCCCTCGACAATCCCAAAAAGATCGGCTTCCTGTCGTTTCAGCCTGTCAGCTTCACCGGACGCGACGAAGCTATTACCGACGAACGCCGCATGGCGCAGCGGTACACCCTTTCCCACCTGGCGCATGACGTGAAGACGCAAACCGGACTCGGGGAACCCGCCCGGGACTGGTTCCCCATCTCCTTCATGGCGACCTTCTCCGATTGGGCCGATCTCATGCACGTCAACGACGCCAACAACAACTGGGGCCAACTCTCCTGTGGCTGCCACCCGAATTGCGGCACGGGGATGGCGGTGATGATCGACAAGGAAACCAAGGAGGTGGTTCCGGTAACCGCATTCCTCCATGGCGATCAGTTGGCCAAGGACATCGCCAAGGTGAACGACGCGGCTCGCGGCAAATCTCTTTCCGGCCTAGGCATGGCGCTTTGTCTGATGAAGAATTACGATCCGTTCCGCTCCCCGACGCACCTCCGGCTGTTTGACCTGTTGCAGAAGTTCGACAAGAACTACAACGTGACGGGCCGCAACTACGGCAAGGTGGGCCCGGACCGCACCATCGAAGACGTGATGAAGCGCCGCAAGGACCGTTGGAATTTCTTGTTCATTGCCGGCATGTGGTTCCAGGACCTGTTCAATTATGATTTCCGCCGCACCGAACAGTGCATCATTCCCTATGCCACCCAGGAGGGCGAGATTTCCTTCTGTGCCTACAACACAGGAGTGGGGTGGCGCAATATTATCGAGAAGATGCATATGACGGCCACGCTCTCCAAGTGGTACGAAGAGCATGGGCGGCACGAGATCTTCGCCGGGGGCAAGAACGTCAAGATGGAGTCTACGGAGCACTCGCTGCTGCTGCGGGACGGGATCGTGACTACGGAAGAGCAGCGTGACCTGGATCGGCTCGGCATCGCCAAGAATGCGCGCGAGGAAAAGATTCGCGCCCGCGATGCCAAGCAGAAGAACGATCCGGCATACCATGCCCGCATGGCAGCCCTCTACCGCGAGGTCGTACTGAAGGAGAAAGCGCCGGTGTCAGAGAATGGGTTCCTACCTCTTGGCGCCCTGGTAAAGCCCAAGGCAAACGGGAATGGCAATGGCGACCAGGTGCATGCCACGAAGCCCGAGATCGAAGCCGGTCTACCGCTGGCCGGAGACTGAAATCACCAGTTTTTGTTCTCGCCGGTTTAGGAGGGTGCCTCAAGCCCTCCTTTTTGTGTGAGGGGAAGAATCTTTCCAGCGGAAGTCCGAGCGCGCCGGTCGCCAGTCGGGGCGGCGTCTTTACAGCCTCCATCCCAACCTGTTACCATCAATGGCGTTACAAAAAAAATCGAACATTAGACAGGAGTGCACTAGGGTAGTGCTAGCGAGAGCGCAAAAGAAATCGCTCATTGACCAGTACCGAACGCATCCCACCGACACGGGCAGTCCCGAAGTCCAAATCGCGTTGTTAAGCGAGCGCATTGGTCAGTTGACGGAACACTTCAAAGCGCATCAAAAGGATCATGGCTCGCGCCGTGGTCTCCTCATGTTGGTCAGCAAGCGGCGTCGCCTGCTCGACTACCTGAAAATCTACGATTCCGAGCGCTATAAGAATGTCGTCTCCAAGCTCGGCCTGCGCAAGTAGCGGCTCACCGAATGCCGCATCCTTTTGGTTGCAAGCCCCTATTTTTGTCTACTGGGACGTCGCCAGAGGCAACGATGCCGGAGGTCCTGATGCGGCTGTGGCACAGCCAAAGCCAAGAACCGAAGCTCGTGCGTCTCTCAGTTATTCTCGGTCGGCGCAATTTCCCAAGTGCGCAATTTTACCGACTGACTCTCCCTGCCTCCTCACCAAAGGAATGAAATATGAAACAAGAAGTTGTAGTTGAGCTCGCCGGCGGTAAACGGATCTCCTTCGAAACTGGAAACTTAGCTAAGCAAGCCCACGGCGCCGCGGTGGTTCGTACCGGCGACAACGTGATCCTGGCCACGGCTGTGGCCAATCCCGAACCGCGGGAGGGAATTGATTTCTTCCCGCTCACCGTTGATTACCGCGAGTACACCTATGCCGGGGGGCGTATTCCCGGCGGCTTTATCAAACGCGAAGGTCGGCCGAGCGAGCGAGAGATTCTCACCAGCCGCCAGATTGACCGTCCCATTCGGCCGCTTTTCCCGGAAGCTTTCCGCAACGAAACCCAAGTGATCGCCTTTGTCCTCTCCGCCGATACCGAGAATGATCCCGATGTGGTCGCGATTAACGGCGCCTCCGCGGCGCTTACGCTTTCTGAGATTCCCTTCGGTGGTCCGATTGGCGCCGTGCGTATCGGCTTGCTGAACGGGCAGTTCATCGTGAACCCGACCTATAGCGAGATGCGCGACAGTCTGCTGAACATCATGGTCGCAGGCACGGCCGATGGAATCGTGATGATCGAAGCGGGGGCGAAAGAGGTGCGCGAGGAGACGGTGGTCGACGCCATCGAATTCGCCCACAGTGAAATCAAGAAGATTTGTGCCGCAATCAACGTGCTTCGCGAGAGAGCCGGCAAGCCAAAGCGCGAGGTCGCCCCGGTCGAATTTGATCAGGCTTACTACGACGAACTCAAAGCCAGGATCGGCCGGGATCTATCGCAGCGACTCGACACCGAGAAGCATCCCAAGTCCGAGAGTTATGCTCTGGTTCGCGATCTGAAAAAGACCCTCCTTGCCGCTGTGCCGCCTGACGATGAGGCCGCCCAAGCCAAGCTGGAGACCTATTACGAAATCCTGCGCGAGCGAATCTTCCGTGAGCAGGTTCTCGAGCAGCATCGCCGCCCCGATGGACGGGCGTTTGATCAAATCCGCAACATCTCGATCGAAGTCAGCGTACTGCCGCGCACGCATGGTTCGGCCATCTTCACTCGCGGCGAGACCCAGGCCCTGGTCACCACCACGCTCGGCACCAGCGAGGACATGCAGCGCCTGGAAGTGTTCGAAGGGGAAGCCAAAAAGCGCTTCATGCTGCACTATAACTTCCCCCCGTTTAGCGTGGGAGAAGTCGCATTTCTGCGGGGGGCTGGCCGGAGAGAGATCGGCCATGGCGCGCTGGCAGAACGAGCCGTTGCCGCGGTGCTGCCGGAGGAGGATCGGTGGCCGTACGCGATGCGCGTGGTTTCCGACATCCTGGAATCGAACGGATCCTCATCGATGGCGACGGTTTGCGGTGCCTCCTTGTCGCTGATGGATGCTGGAGTGCCGCTCAAGTCCCCCGTGGCAGGGGTGGCGATGGGCTTGGTCAAAGAGGGGGAGCACTACGTCATTCTCACCGATATTGCTGGTGCCGAGGACCACTACGGAGACATGGATTTTAAGGTCGCGGGCACGAAAGACGGCATTACGGCGCTGCAAATGGACATCAAAGTCAAAGGCATCACGGCCCAGATCATGCGAGAAGCGTTGGCTCAGGCACAGCGAGGTCGACTCTTCATCCTGGAGAAGATGGCGGAGGCCTTAGCCGCTCCGCGCGAGAAAGTCTCGGCCTACGCGCCCCGCATCTACACCTTGCAGATTCCGGTCGACAAGATTCGCGACGTGATTGGTCCCGGCGGCAAGATGATTCGTAGCATCATCGATCAGACGGGAGTCAAGATCGACGTGGAGGATTCCGGCAAAGTCAATGTTGCTTCGAACGATGAAGCCTCCGCCAACAAGGCTCTGCAGATCATTCGCGATCTGACGGCCACGGCGGAAGTAGGGAAGACCTACCTGGGCAAGGTGACTCGGTTAGCTGATTTCGGCGCCTTCGTTGAGATTCTGCCCGGCACCGAGGGGCTGCTGCACATCAGCGAGGTTGCGGAACATCGGATCCGCGATGTGCGGGACGAACTCAAGGAGGGCGACCAGGTCTTGGTCAAGGTGCTCGCCGTAGAAGGCAACCGCATTCGCCTCTCGC
>JASHSL010000309.1 GCA_030040855.1 Terriglobales bacterium | reverse complement strand
CTGCGGCAAGCAATTACGAATGCGCACGAAATCGCCGATCAACTCACGGACCATGTGGCTTACCTCGCCGACAACGCGGTTCCGGATTTGGCCAGCACCCGGGTCGATATCCATGATCCGGAGGCCGTGCGCCGAGCCGTGGTCTACTACCTTTCGACGGACAAGAATCTGAACGTCGCGCTCGAATCGATGGTCAGCAATTTCTTGTACGTCTATGACGCCTCGATCGTCGATGACAGCGGCAAAGTCATCCTGCACACCAATCCCGAGCTGGTGGGCAAACCGGTGGGCGAACGGCCGGAATTCCGACTGCTTGAAAACTCCCGTTTCCGCCGGCAACTGCAAATGGTGTACGACCCGCCTACCGTCTATGAGATTCGCATGCCCTTGCGGCTCAACGGCGCGCCCTTTGGCACCATCCGTCTAGGGATTTCGACCATCTTTCTGAGGAATCAACTGACTCCCCGCTTGCGTGCCGCGGTGGCAGTCTCCGCGCTTGCGATCGTGCTGTCGTTAGTGCTGGCCGGCGGGCTTTCCCATCTCGCGCTGGGGCCTTTGGAGAGCCTGAGTCGCAGCCTGGACAGCGTAACTGCGGGCAGCGGCGCGCCCCTTTCCGAGGACAACCCGAGCAAAGACGAATATGGGTTGGTAAGCCGAAAAATTGCCCACTTGGGCCGGCAAATGCGCGACGCTAAGGAGATCTTCTCGGCCTTGAAGAACAATGTCGACCAGATCATGGCCAACTTGCAAGACGGGTTGATGTTGTTCACCCGGGATTCCCGGGTTGTGCTGGTGAGCGCCTCCGTCGAGCGCTTCATGGGCCGTCCGCGCGGCGAATTGCTGGGCTGCACGGTCGAGGAGATCTTTTCTCCCAACACGAAGTTGGGAGCCTTGGTGCTCGAAGGGTTTTCCCTGCGGCGTTCCATCGGGCAAACGGAATTGGAGTCCTTGAACGGCGAGCGCGTGCAAGTTTCGCTCGATTTTATCCAGGAGAGGGGAACGCCCATCGGAGCCCTGCTCACCCTCCGCGATGCCGAGTCGGTGCGGCGCATCGAGGATGAAATCGAGATGTCGCGACGGATGTCGGCGAGCGGCCGCCTCACCCGCGGGGTGGCCCACGAGGTCAAGAATCCGATCAATGCCATCGTGCTGCACTTGCAGGTGTTACAAACCAAACTGCAACACATCGATCCGGATACTCGCCGCCACATGGAGGTCATCGATCGCGAACTCCACCGCCTGGATCGGGTTATCCAGATCCTGGTTGACTTCACCCGGCCGCGAGACCTGCACTTGGAGGAAATCGACCTGCGACGTCTGCTCGAGGAAGTGGCCCTGCTCGCCAGCCCCGGCGCGGAACAGCACGGCGTGGCCATCACCCGGAACTTCCCGGCGGAGCCGCTGAATGTGCGGGTGGATGTTGATTTCATGAAACAAGCCATCTTGAATGTGGTCCTCAACGGCGTGCAGGCTATGCCTCGGGGAGGGACCTTATCCCTGGCCGCTCATGGCGAGGACGACAGCAGCATCGTGACGGAGATTCGCGATCAGGGCAGCGGCATTCCCACGGAAATTCAAGACAAGATCTTTGAACTCTATTTCACCACCAAACAAGACGGCAGCGGCATCGGTCTTGCCCAAACTTACCAGATCATGCTGTGGCACTACGGCTCGGTCGACTTCCAAACCTTCCCCGGGCGGGGAACCACGTTCCGGCTGCGCCTGCCGAACGCGGAATCGCGACCCGAAGGCAACGCCACAAATGGCCAACCTGTCTCGCAACCCCAGCCTGCTGGCGGCGACTAAGAAATCCCCTGCCAGCGTCTGCCCCTGAAGGGTCGCGCCGTTCGCATGGCGGCCCGCATGCGCCGCCACTTTTAGGGAGGATTAGGAAGGCAGGTCTCGCAGGCTTGCGGAGGACGACGGCATTAGGGGCAGCAATCCCGGGTTACTCGTTTTCCCCCTTCATCTGTCTTTCGACGTCTTCGACTGCGCCTGGCATCACCTTTAACGGAGCGCTGCGCTGTTCTTCGAGTTCTGGATGGGGCAGCGGCTTACGGGGCAGCATCTGGTCGCGCATAGCGGTGTTGTAGACGAAAATCGCTTCGACCGTGGCCGCTTGCGCTAAGTCGCCCGGCTGCAGGCGTTCATACACATCCATATTGCTGTGATGGGTACGGGAGCCGTAATCGAGTCTGTCCTGAATGAACTGGAAGGCAGGAATTCCGACGGCGTCGAACTGCTCATGATCGGTGCCTCCCGTGTTTCGCATACTGATGGTCGTGACCCCGAGGTCTTTGAGCGGTTCGATCCATTGTGCAAAGATCGGGGCCACGGCGGCGTTTTCCTCGAGGTAAATCCCTAGGATTTTGCCGCTGCCGTTATCGAGGTTGAAGTAGGCAGAGATCTTCTGCTGCTCGGGTTTGAGCTGGACCGGGCCTGCCGGTTTGCGCAGCCATTCGGGAAGCTGGAGCTGATCCGGGGCAGTCGAGAGCGGCACGTACCCGAAGTGCTGCTTGACATAGCCGGCGGAACCGAATTCGCCCTGCTCCTCGCCCGTCCACAGACCGATCCGGATAGTTCGCCGCGGTTTAATGGCGAGAGCATTGAGGATGCGCATGACCTCGATGGCCACCACCGTCCCGGCGCCGTTGTCCGTCGCCCCCGTTCCCGAGGCCCAGGAGTCCAGATGGCCGCCGACCATCACGACTTCCTCCTTGAGCTGGGGATCGGTGCCCGGGATCTGAGCGACGGTGTCGAAACCGTGCTCGTGGTCTCCGGTAAACTTCGTCTCAATATTCCATTCCAGGGTGACCGGAACACCAGCTTTGAGCAAGCGATACACCCGGCCGTAGTTCTCAATGGCCATGACCGCGACCGGAAGCGGGGGCGCGTGCTCCCTTTGATAGGTAAACCACCCGAAACTGCCATCGTCAAAGATCGTCCCCCCCGATCCGCCCCCGTTTCGGCCGTCACGGCTGGGGAGAACGATGGTAAGAGCCCGCTCGGAGGCCAGAAAGGTGCCGAGCTTCTCGAGGAGTTGGCGTCTTTTCTTGGACTCCTCGATGTATTGTTGGTAGGGCCGCTCCGGGGTGAGGGGATACTCGGCGATTTTGGCCAGGTCTTTCTCATCCGTCCGCTCAAACAAAGGCTTGTCGACCGGTTTCACTTCCCGCATTTCACCCAACAGAACAATCTTGCCCGCGAGCTTGCCCTTGAATTTGTCCAGATCTTCCTCTTTCTTGATGTCCATCCAAATCGCCGGCCCGCTGAGGACGCCGTTGGTCGAAGGGGACCAGGGAGCAGCTTGGGCGATCAACACGGCGGTATCGGGGGAAACCATTCGTACCCAGGTGTTGAGTTGTTGCCACCCCATGCCGAATTCGCCCCAGTCCACCAGCTCGGCGTTCACACAACCCATCGCCGAGAGCCGGTCGCGGGCCCACTCGTTGGCACGCTTCAGGTTGGGAGACCCGGTCAGGCGAGGCCCAATGCCGTCGACGAGCGCAGAGGCATATTCCATCACGTGCGAGTGGCTCAACTCCTCCTCGCGGATGCGCTGGTAGATCGTCAGGTCCAGACTTTCCTTGGCTGGCTGGGGCAGTTCATAGGACGGCTTTTGGCTCTCCGCTTTCGGTGGGGCTTTGTCTCGAGCCGAAAGCCGCAGAGCGAAC
>JASHSL010000308.1 GCA_030040855.1 Terriglobales bacterium | reverse complement strand
AAGGAAGGCGATTATGCGCTGGTCAAGCTGCCTTCGGGGGAGACGCGGAAGATCGCACAGAATTGCCTGGCGACCATCGGACAAGTGGGCAATCTGGACCACGAGAACATCACCATTGGCAAAGCCGGTCGCACTCGCTGGCTGGGGAAGCGGCCCCACAACCGCGGGGTTTCCATGAATCCCGTCGACCATCCTCACGGTGGAGGGGAAGGCAAGACTTCCGGGGGGCGTCATCCGGTGACCCCTTGGGGACAACCGACCCGCGGCTACAAGACGCGGAACAACAAACGGACCGACAACTTTATTGTCAGCCGACGGAGCAAGTAGAGGAAGAGCGATTGTATGGCACGTTCAACCAAGAAAGGCCCGTTCGTCGACGCCTACCTGGAGTCGCGGCTCGTGGCCATGAACTCACGCAACGAGAAGAAGGTAGTACGCACTTGGTCGCGACGCTCGACCATTATTCCGGAATTCGTGGGACAGACCATCGCCGTGCACAACGGGAAGAAATTCATTCCCGTCTACATCACGGAGAACATGGTAGGGCATAAACTCGGCGAGTTCAGTTTTACCCGCCAGTTTAAAGGGCATTCCATGAAGGCCGCGACGGAAGCAGCCGTGCGGCCGGCGGGAGTGCCGGGCGGTCCCGGAGCCCCGGTTCCGGCGCCTGCCGCGGCGCCGGGGGCCGCGCCCGGTGCTCCCACGGCGCCCAAGACGTAGGAGGCATAGGAAGACACCATGGAATTTCGCGCGGAGGCCCGGTTCATGCGCGTCTCGCCGCAGAAGGCGCGCTTGGTGCTCGATCTGATCAAGGGGCGGCCTGTGGAGGATGCTCTCAATACCTTGGCTTTCACCAAGAAAGGAGTGGCGCCGACGATTGAGAAGTTGCTGCGTTCGGCCATCGAGAATGCCAACTACCTGGGGGCGGAAAAGGGCATCGATGTAGATGTGGACAATCTGTACGTGAAGAAGGCGGTGGCCAATGACGGTCCGCGAATGAAACGGATCCGCCCCGCACCCATGGGACGAGCGTATCGCTACGTGCGCAGGATCGCTCATATTGAGATCGCCCTCGCCGAGCGCCGCAAAAAGGAAGAGACGGCCAAAGGCTAGGCGGCCCGGAGCGGCGCCAGGAACGCCCGCGGAGAACAGGAGGAGAGAATGGGACAAAAGGTTCATCCTTACGGATTTAGGCTTGGCTATACCAAGCCGTGGAAATCGCGTTGGTTCGTGGAACGGGATTATGACAAGCTGCTGCTCGAAGATGTCAAGTTGAAGAACGAGCTCAAAGACAAGCTGCGCTCGGCGGGTGTCAGCTCGATTGAGGTGGAACGGCCGGGCAATAAGTTGCGGGTCATCATCAAGACTGCCCGTCCGGGCATCATCATCGGCCGGAAGGGAGCCGAGATCGACAAGCTCAAGCAGGAGCTGCAGAAGCGCACGGCGCGCGAGGTCTACATCGATATCCAGGAAGTGCACAAGCCGGAGCTCGACGCGCAGCTGGTGTCGGAATCGATTGCGCTGCAGCTGGAGAAGCGGGTCGGGTTTCGCCGGGCGATGCGCAAGGCGGTAGATTCCGCATTGCGCTTCGGCTGCAAAGGCATCAAGGTTCGGGTCAGCGGGCGTCTGAACGGCAATGAAATCGCGCGCTCGGAGTGGTATCTCCAGGGCCGCTTGCCCCTGCACACGCTGCGGGCCGATATTGAGTACGGCTTTTCTGAGGCGAAGACGACCTACGGCGTGATCGGCGTCAAAGCCTGGATCTATCGCGGGGAGATTCTTAGCCAAAAGAAGCGCGAGTCACAGGAGGCGCAGCAGCCGGTAGGAGTGTTTTAGCCGGCAACGGGTTCGAAGCGAGCTTCCCGGCCCGGGATCCGAGGCTCGAGAGAAGATCTTATGTTGATGCCCAAGAAAGTGAAATACCGCAAGCAGCAGCGCGGGCGCACGGCTGGCAAGGCCTGGCGCGGGAACGAGCTGGCGTTCGGCGATTACGGGCTGAAGGTGCTCGAGCCGGGTTGGATTACCGACCGGCAGATCGAGGCGGCCCGCGTCGCCATGACCCGCTTCATCAAGCGAGGCGGCAAGATTCAGATTCGTTTGTTCCCGGACAAGCCGGTCACCAAGAAGCCGGCGGAGACGCGCATGGGAAAGGGCAAAGGTGCTCCGGATCACTGGGTCGCGGTGGTGCGTCCGGGCAAGATCCTGTTCGAAATGGAAGGCGTCACCCACGGGGATGCATTCGAGGCGATGCGCTTGGCGTCCCATAAACTGCCCTTGCGCACCACCTTTGTCGAGCGCGAAACCGCCGCCCGTGGAGCGCGCGGAAGCGAGACTTGAGGCCATGAAAGCAGAGAAGGTACGCAATCTCACCGACGAGGAGCTGCGGCAGCAGGAGCGCGATCTGAACGATCAGCTGTTCAAGCTGAAGTTCCAGCTCAACATGGGGCAGACGGAGAGCCTGAAAAAGATTCGCGGCCTGCGCCGGGACATCGCGCGGGTGAAGACGATTGCCCGCGAGCGTGAGCTCGCCGGCAAGACGGAGAAGAGGGCATGAGCGCAACCGGTAGTTCGCCGCAGCCCGCGGCGCAAGGTCGCCGCAAAGAAGTGATTGGCATGGTGATCTCGAACCGCATGCAGAAAACCATCGTGGTCGAGGCGGTGCGGCAAAAGACCCACTCCTTTTACGGGCGGGTGGTGGCCAAGGCCAAGAAATTTTATGCCCATGACGAGCGCGGGGAAGCCCACGTCGGCGATTTTGTTCGGCTGGAGGAGACCCGGCCGCTTTCGAAGCTGAAACGCTGGCGGCTGAAACAAGTTATTCGCCGGGCAACGCTGGCGGTAGAAACCACGGAGACGGAGACGGCTTCCTAGGGAAGCCTGCTGCCGAGGAGATGGCACTATGGCGGTGATGATGAGAAGCATGCTCGAGGTCGCCGACAATTCCGGCGCGCGCAAGCTGCAAATGATCCTGCCGCTCGGCGGGGCCACCGGATTGAATGCCGGGTTGGGCGACGTGGTCACGGCCAGCGTGAAGGAAGCCTCCCCGGATGGGCAGGTGCAGAAAGGGAAGGTTGTGAAGGCGGTCATCGTGCGCACGCGCAAGGAGCACCGTCGCCGGGACGGAACCTACATCCGCTTCGACCAGAACGCCGCGGTCCTGATCAACGAAGCCGGTGAGCCGGTGGGAACCCGCGTGTTTGGTCCGGTCGCCCGCGAGCTGCGAGAGAGGAAGTTTTTGAAGATTGTGTCCCTGGCGCCGGAAGTGGTGTAGTGCCAGTGGTCAGTGAACAGTGATTAGTGATCAGTTGTTCTTGCTGATTTGAATTTTGTGAGAGTGGCTAAGAATTTCAAGCGTGAAGTGCATTGCTTGTTCAGGCACGGAAAATCTGACCACT
>JASHSL010000307.1 GCA_030040855.1 Terriglobales bacterium | reverse complement strand
CTAGCCTGAATTCCCATGCAGGCCCTTGTCGCTAACATCTGCCGCTTGTCTCCCCAGCATTGATCGGGCTAAACTCGTTTGCTATGTTAGATATTGTGTATAGTTATAAATAATAATCCACTCAATTACCGATAAACTATCCCCGTTTCTTACCTCGGAATCACGCCCGAGCGCGAAGCAGCCGCTCAGCTGGGTCTCTGCAGTAAATACGGGATGAATATAGATTATCACCTATTTACGATAGACCTACAGCAGATTGGGCTTGACCTCAGAAGTATAACAAGACATAGTGGATTTGTGAATAAAAGTATTGTAAAGAAGTTAACAGACTTCGCCCAGCTCTTCCTCCAACCTGCCAATCCCACCCACCGCCAGTACGAGGCCCTGCGCGCTTTCTTCGTCGACAAGCTCCCCGCCCAACAAGCCGCCCAACGCTTCGGCTACAGCTACGGTAGTTTCCGCGTCCTCTGTCATGACTTCCGCCAAAACCCCCGGCGGGAGTTCTTTCAGACCTCCTCCAAGGGCCCGCGCCGCGCTCCCAAACGGGATGCCGTGCGCGATCGCATCATCGCTCTCCGCAAGCAAAACTACTCCATGTACGACATTCATCACGCCTTGCAAGAGTCCGGACATCCCCTCAGCACCGCCGCCATCGCCCAGACTCTGCGCCAGGAAGGATTCGCCCGGTTGCCCCGCCGCGCCGACCAAGAACGGCCCGCCACCCTCCGCCCCACCGCCGCCGAGGTCGCGGATGTCCGCCAACTGGATCTCTCCCCACGCTCGTTTCGCACTCGCTTCGGGGGACTGTTTCTCTTCTTGCCTTTTCTGGCGCAGATCCCGCTCGAGAAACTGCTCAGCCAGTGCGACTTTCCCGGCTCGCGCATGGTTCCCGCGGCTGCCGCGGTGCGCTCCCTGCTGGCTTTGAAGCTCTACGGCAGCGCCCGCCATAGCCACGTCATGAGCTCGGTTTTCGACGAGGGTCTGGCCCTGTTCGCCGGCCTCAACGTCATTCCCAAACGCTCCTTCCTTACTGAATACAGCTGCCGCATTCCCCCTTCCTGCTATTCCGCTTTCATGAAGCGCTGGTTCGATGCCATGGGCAAACTGGGCATGGATCGTGGCGATTCGTTTGATTTGGACTTCCACACCATTCCCTACCATGGGGATGATGCCCTGGTGGAGAAACATTACGTATCCAAGCGCAGCCGCAAGCAAAAAGGAATTTTGGCGTTTCTCGCCCAAGATGCCCAGACCCACGTGTTCTGTTACGTCAATGCCAGCCTGCGTAAGGCGGAGCAAAACGATGAAATCCTACGCTTTGCCGAGTGGTGGAAACAGCGCAACGAAAAATGGCCACAAGAGTTAATCTTTGACTCGAAGCTTACCACTCACGCCAATCTCAATCGCCTCAATCAGTGGGGCATTCAATTTATTACCTTGCGCCGGCGCTCGCCGCAGATGTTGCGCCAGGTCCATCAACTCCCACTCTCGGCTTGGCGGCGGATCGAGTTAACCGGCGTCACGCGCGAATACCGCACCCCACGCATCCTCGATCAAAAGATCACCCTCAGCGACTACGACGGCCCGATTCGCCAGATGGTCATCGCCGACCTCGGGCACGAGGAGCCCACGTTTGTGCTGACCAACCAGCTCTACCGGGGCGCTCCCAAGTTGATCGCACGCTACGCGCAACGCATGCTGATTGAAAATGGCATCGCCGACGGCATTGATTTTTACCATATGGATGCCCTCTCTTCCGCCGTCGCCATGAAGGTGGATTGCGATTTGCAGTTGACGCTGATGGCCAGCAGCCTCTATCGGCTCCTCGCCTTAAGGCTCAAGAACGGATATCAGAACGCCCGTTCGCGTCACCTCTTTCGTGATTTCATCGAGGCCACGGCCCTGGTGATGATCGAGGAGTCGGGAATCGTGGTGCGTTTTCAGAAACGCGCTCACAATCCGCTATTGATGGCTGCAGGGTTGGATCAAACCCGTGAGCCCATACCGTGGCTGGGCAACAAACGTCTCCTACTGACGTTCGGCTAAACCGTGCGTGGTGTTAACTCAATGAACGAACGTGGGAATCCAGGCTAGTTGACGACTGACAAGCTATCCGGAAATCAGCGGCGAGGGTTGGTCCTCGCTAACGGCCTAGTGTAGAGCTACGCGGTTGATGAATATTTGGCGACAAGGGAGAGGCTATTTTCCAAAAGCCCGTTTGAACGAAACCGCTTTGCGGCCCCCGAGACCTTGCCCGTACGAAGGGCTCTTACCGCCGGGGCAGAATTCGTGGGAGTTGGAGGCAGCATAACGATTGAAATCCCGTAGCTCCGGTTACAATTTCCAACTCGGGAGGAACGCTTTGAATCCGGAGATCGTTGCTGAAAATGCGGCTTCGCTCGCAGAGCTGCATTCACTGATTGAGTCTTTGTAAGACGCCGACTATGCACGGCCCGTAGGAGCTTCACGCTGGACCGTTGCGACTGCCCTTTGCCATCTTGCCTATTGGGATCATGTTGCTGTCAAGTACCTCGACCAGTGGAAGCGAACTGGCAAGGCAGTTCGTTTTGAAGCGGACGCAATCCACACCGTGAACCAAGCCGGCTTGGAGGTATTTGGTGCTGTTCCGGGGCCCGCGGCCGCCGAACTGGCCTTGCGCAGTGCCGAAAGGATCGACAACGAAGTACAGCACACGGATTCCCTGTTGGCCGAACAGATGATTGCCGCGGGCAGGGAACACATCGTGCGGCGCGCCCTGCACCGCCGCAACCATATGGAGCAGATCAAGCAGGCTCTCGGAGAGTGGTAAAAAGAACATTGCGAAAAGGTTGGGCTCGGGTTGATTCCCCAGTCGGCTTCGGCGACTCGAAGTCGGCTTCGAGGAAGTCTGTGCTGAGTTGCACCGCCTGGGCTTAGTCGCGATTAACGGTGTAGTGTAGACGAAAGCGTCAGTAAACACTTACCGACAAGGTGGAGTAATCCGCATTATAGGCCGAAGGCTTTTGACCCATATTCCCCGGCCCGCAGAGACTAGCAACCCCCGAGCGCGGCAGATGAGAATGGCAATCGCTGGCCGCTCGGAGTCGAAGCGCACCGTCGCCGGCACCAGATCGCGGGTAAGACTCAGCGCGAGGCTTCGGGTCCGTTTCGCCTGTGAAGGCGCCGAACAAACGCTCTCGGCGAACTTCCCCTCCGACTGATAGGCCAAGCGACTGATTTGGATCGAGAGCCTGTGTGCGTCTTTTGCGCTCCTGATCTAAAGATCGCTTCCGGATTACACCGGCAATCCTGTCGATGGTCGTGTTGCTGATCGCGACTGGGGAATTGAGAATCCCTAGGGCCGCAAGACGGGCCGCGACGGGCGCAACGTTTTAGT
>JASHSL010000306.1 GCA_030040855.1 Terriglobales bacterium | reverse complement strand
TGATGAAACAGCTCCGACTTTTCGTTCTGTTCTGCCTCTTCACCCCCCTGGCGACACCAGCCGCGCAATCGAACTCCCTCGATTCCTCGACGCCGGCATCGACGACTGCCGCCGCTCCTCCAACCACGCCGGCCAGCGCGCCGACCCTCCCCGCATTGGCTCCTTCCTCCCCCGAATACGCCCGCGCCAAGGCGTATTCCAACGCGCGCTATGGGCATTTTTTCATCAACACGCTCTACAGCCTTCTCGTACTACTAGCCCTCTTGCGCTGGCGGGTCGCTCCCGCCTTGCGCAACCTCGCCGAACGCACCTCCTCACACCGCTCGGTACAGTGCATCATCTTTGCGCCGCTCGTCCTGCTCACGATCGCCGTTCTCAACCTCCCCTCCGATATTGGGGATCAATCGCTGGACCGCGCCTTTGGTCTCAGCGTCGAACCTTGGCTCGCTTGGCTCCGCGATTGGATCACCATCCAAATCGTCACCCTACTGGTCGGTAGCATGGTTCTCGCCCTCCTCTACGCCGTGATCCGGCACAGTCCGCGGCGCTGGTGGTTCTACTTCTGGCTGGGCTCGATTCCCGTGCTGCTCGCCTTTTTGTTTCTGAAGCCGCTCGTCGTCGATCCTCTTTTCTATACCTACAAGCCACTCGCCGGCGCCGAGCCTGAACTGCTCTCGGAAATCCAGAAAGTCACCCGGCGTGGCGGCATGGACATCCCCGCCGACCGCATGTTCGTGATGAACGCCAGCACGAAGACAACGGAAATGGATGCGTTGGTCACCGGATTCGGCGCCTCGAAGCGGGTGGTCGTCTGGGATACCATGATCGCCAAATCGACCGTGCCCGAAACACTGTTTGTCTTCGGCCACGAGATGGGCCACTACGTTTTGCTCCATATCCCCAAGGAACTCGCAATGGGGGAAGCAATCCTGCTGTTTCTCTTCTATGTGGGCTACCGACTCGCGGGCTGGATGCTGGCCCGCTGGAAAACGCCATGGGGCATTCGTGACTTGGGAGACTGGGCTTCGTTCCCCGCCCTCCTTCTTCTGCTCAACTTACTGGCCTTGCTGGCAACTCCCGCTTTCAACGCGGTGAGCCGTCACTTCGAGCACGAGGCGGACCGCTATGGCCTGGAGGTCATCCACGGAATCGTCGTCCACCCCAACCAGGTCGCCGCTCACTACTTCGAAAAAAGTGGAGCGGTGAATCTTTCCGACCCCGATCCGAACTGGTTCGTCAAAGTCTGGTTTTACGATCACCCGACGAGACCCGAACGCATCCGCTTCGCCGCAACCTACGATCCCTGGTCGCAAGGCGAGGAACCGAAATACGTGAAGTAGGTTTCTCGGGACCTGGGTCTCCCCACGGGCCGGCTAAGGATGCAAGCGACCGCTCGCCCATGCCATCGATTTAAGAGTTGCTGGGGATCGCCACATCGACCGATGCCGGGCTCCTCGCGGAAAAGACCGAAGGGACAGGCCCGTGCTCCGAACCGGAACCAAGCCGCAAGAACTTCTCCTCCACCGAACGCCGGGAAAGATAGGCAAGAAGGCTGGCCAACAGCAGCCCGCCGGCAAAGCGTAAGAGTGTGGCAACCATGGGCTGGCCGTTGCCGATAAGAATGGCCAGGTGATGAGAAAAAAGCAGGTCGATGATATGAAATGCCACGATGTGAACCAAGTACAAACCATAACTGATGAAACCGTAGAATTTGAGGATCGGTCGATCGACCAGAAACCTCCACGGGCTGGTTGCGACCAGCAGCACGCAAGACAGGAAACCGGCAGAAGCCAGATTGCAGGCACTCTTCGCGACCGTTGCCTCCGCCCATGGACGCCCTGCCATGAAAAGGTAAGCCGCGCCACTGACGATCATGACCGGCAGGGCGATCCGAGCCAGCTGATGGCGACGAAATGACGGCATGGCTAGCCAGATTCTGAGAAGCGCGCCCAGGCAAATGCCATCCAGATTGAACCAAGTGTAGAAAAACGCAAGACCGGGAGTGGCACTCCCGACCAGAATCAGCATGCGCAGAAGCGGACTGCCGATCGCGACGGCCGCTGCCAGAATCACCAGGTTTTGCAGGGAGCAGCGGCGCACCACCAAAGGCCAGAGCAGGTAGAAATGTTCTTCCACCGCCAGCGACCATAGGGGCGCGTACCCCCCTCGAACCCCCAGGGCGCATGCGAAGTTGGCAAGAAACAGGACGCTCACGGTCATGAAACCGACTGAGATCCAGCCGCAGAGCAGTAAAACCAATAAAGTCCCGTACAGTGCCGGCAGAATTCGTAGCGCCCGACGATAGTAGAAGCGACGAAAGTAATCCACTCTTTGATGGCTGTCGATGAGGATTCCCGTAATTAGAAATCCAGACAGCACAAAGAATAGATTGACTCCCGCCCATCCATAATGGCATAGGGTCAATAGCCATCGCCCCAGTGGGCAGAGTTCCGCATGTAAAGGCGGAGCCATTCCGTGAAACAACACTACCGACAGAATGGCGATGCCTCGTACGGAGTCCAGTTCCGGCATGTGGGCCCGAATCAGAGGAACCGCGGAAGGCGTCGCGCGCTCGAGCTTCACATCAACCTCGCCAATACCAGCAAGAACACGCGCTCATGCATTTAGCGGGCCTTCGAGAAATGGCGCTGCCTTAGAAAGCCGGATGATTAGGCATTCGCCGCGACTGTTATCTGCTGTGCGCGGGAATGGCGTTATCTTGCGGGTTCCGGCAAGAGGGGTCAAATGACTGAAGTACAACAGCAGCAGCCGTGGCGGTCCTGCTTTGCGGTTCCGCCGGACCGAGAACTGACGTGACCTAGGGCAGCGCTGACTGACCCATGGTCGAAGCGACGGTCAAGGGAAATACCTTTTAGTTCCATAATCATTGCGTGCCAAGGTAGGAATCGCCCCCGCAGAAACCTCCCGTTGGTTGAAGCACCTTATGGATGGTTCAGAAGAGCACGGGTGGAAGGCTTGAATCCCTCCCATTCAAGCGGTGTGAACGTGTCGCCGAGCAGCTTTTCCAGCAGACCGCTGTAGATATCCTCGCCGTTCGAGCTGTTCGTCATGATGAGCATGCCGGCTTTCGCTCGGTCGAAGCAGACAACATAATGACGCCAGCCCTCAGCATGCCCTTCCTTGAAGAAGGCTTTGCCGTACGGTGTCCAATAGAGGCCCCAGCCGAGCCCGTAGCTGAGATGAATCGCGCGATTGTCGGTGGTCGTTTCGCTCGCAAGGGACGGGAACTCGCGCTTTGATATTATCTGAATCTGAGGGCTGAGCATCACCTCCCGATCCTGCTTGTCGGGAATCGCAGCACTGAGCACGGCTTCGACGAACCGCGCATAATCCCGCAAGGTCGTCTGCATGGATCCTGCCGCATCGCCCCGGTTCCGCTCTTCGAAACCCAGCGATTTTTCTTCTTCGTCATAGCGATTTGCCCGATCATCCTCGAACCGTTTTTCTGAGACCATGCTGGTGCGCGCCATGCCCAGAGGTTGAAAAATCCTTTCCTGCATGAGCTGGTTGATGGATTTCCGCGTGACGGTTTCGACGACCAACTGCGCCAGGTCGATTCCCTCCCCGGAATAGGCAAAACGTGATCCCGGGGGGAAGTAGATTCTGAGTTTCTTGTCATCGCTAATCGAGCGCCAATTTGGGAACCCGCTGGTGTGATCGAGCAGCATGCGCATCGTGATTTGCTGGTAGCGCGGATCATCGGCCAAGTCTCTGTAGGCTTGGTACTCCGGCAGAGGTTTCGGCAAATATTCATATACCGGTTTATCAAGCTCGAGAATGCGGTCGTGAACGACTGCGATGACCATGGTGGCAAAGGCAGCTTTGGTCAACGATGCCGCGGTCATCACGGAATCCGGGGTCAGGGGCAGGTGTTTCGCCAGGTCCCTGACCCCATAGGCTTTGAGGTACACAACCTCATCGTTGTTCCAAATTGCGATGCCTACGCCGGTCACGCGGGCCGCCTCCATGGACCCTGTGACCGTCGCGTCGATCTGCGCAGGCAGGATTTTGCTGCCATCGAGCCGGGTCACCGGGAGCTGTTGAGCGCAGAGGAAGGCTGAGCCGATGGCGATCGTCCAAGAGGTAACCAGAAGCCGTGCTAGGAATCGCCAGAGCATGAACCTTAACGATAGAGACGGACAACCGACACACTCGTGAGCACGAGGGAGGAAATCTGCGAGGAAACCGCGAACGATGTGGAGGCTTGGCGTGGGGAGACACGCTCGCACCCGCGGGCTTCGCATGCCCAAGCGCAGGTACGAAGTGGTTATTTCGCTGCGGCGAAGGTCGTCCAGGGGTACGCGTCCATATCCCGCTGAAGATCCTTCTGCCAGGAAAACTCGGGGTGTGCGCGCACATGATCGACTGCCTTGAAGTCTGTACCGCAGGCATGGCCGGCGGCGGCAACCAAACTCATATTTGCGGCCAGGCTCGCGTCGGTGGCTTTGTTCTGAACGGCCCCCGCCATTCCGAACGGTGGCTGCCAATCTCCATCCCCTCGCGGCGAAAGGTCAATGTGTCCATCTAGGGTGCGTTCGTCCGGGTCCTCTTTCTTTTCGAACGTGTCGTAGTGATCGGCGAGAAAGCGCTGCGCCGCCGCTAAGTCGATCTTGCCCTTGTTTTTCGCCATTAGCTGCTCCCAACGCAGGTGGCGGGCGTTGGAGCTCTCGCTCATATCGTGGGGGGCGAAGTCGGTCTCTTCGCGGATCAGAGTTTCGCTGATGGGAAAGTTCGAACCCACAAAATATCCGTCGGTTTTGCGTTCGAGCGTAACGTTCTTCAATCCTAGCTCGAGGCGCCCGATTTCATTCTTTCCGATATCGGCGATCAGCCAGGTGTTCGCATAGCCGCCGTTATTGCCTTCCTTCATGATGCGCGTGAAGTCATCGATCGAAGCCGAATACTGCGCCGCCTTGCGCGCCCTCACAAATTCCGGAATCCCAGCCGGGTCATATCCATAGAAGTGACCAATCGTCGTCTCGGTAATGATGATCCCTTTCGCGTTCATCACGAAATCGTCGGCACTGTGAATAACCCCCGGCAGGCCGTCCATAAGCATCCGGTTGCCTTTGGCCGGAACGATATCGAAAATGATGGTCCAGCGCTCGCCATCCAGGTAATTCGTCCAGTTATTGTGTGCGATCACAACCCTGCCGTCTTTGGTGTAGCTGCCGGTGGCAACAAACGCGCTGCAATGCTCGGGAACCGCCCGTGAGGCCGTCTTGATCCCGTGCTCCCCGTCGTATTCCTTGACGTAGTAGCTCCATTCTTCGGCCGCATTCAAAGCCACCACATCCCATAGATCGACTTTCAGGCCGCGGGCATGGACGCCATCGGTGATGCCTTGCAACTCCTCCCGGTATTCCTGCTCAATGTGCGGCCACATCATGTTTTGCGCGGCGTCGCGGAAGAACTGCCAGTCCTTTTTGCTGTCATGCGTCTGTTCCAGGATTGTGACCTTGAGCGCGTCCTCGATCTCCGGCGCCAGCAAGTAGCCGTTCTGAAAGCCAATTTGGTGCGGTGTCCCTTGTAGGTGGACGAACGTCCACCCGTTCTTCGCGGGCTGCCGGAAAGCACCCTCCAACTCGGCCACCGTCGTCTCCGCGCGAGAGGAAGACCGCGAGGAGCGGGAGAAGGCAACTGCGGCGAACGCGAGCACCGTCAACAGCACCCACTGTCGGCGCATGGACGACTCCAAAAAGGGCGATAAATTCATGGCATTGTAGCAGATTTCGACCGGACGCCGGGAAGGGCACTGGCCCAAGAACGCCCAAGAAACGCGGTCCCAACATTTCGCCGCAGCGGAGCGCGAGCGCTTGCGGTCTCCCCCCAGCGACTTACTTAGAATGGACGCTCATGGCCCCGGTTGGTAGAACGCCGGTTCGAAGTCGGTTTTTCAGTCTTGCGTAAACGAGAGAGGATCACGTGAAGGGACGTCAACTGCAAGCTTTGACGGTGCTTCAAATGCTGGCGGTGGTTGTCCTGTTTGGGCTACTTGTTGCGTGGAATAGTCCTTGGAATGCCGAGCGGTACATCGGGACGCTCTTGGTCATTGTGGCCGTCAGCTTCATGGCAGTCGCCCGCTACCAGCTCGGCAAGGCGTTTTCTCTGAAAGCAGAGGCTCGCGAACTCGTTACCCATGGCTTGTACTCGAAGATTCGTAACCCGATTTACGTCTTTGGTGTGGTCATGGTCGTGGGTTTGTGCCTGGTCTTCGAGACGCCTATTCTGTGGTTCCTTCTGCCGGTTGTAATTGTGGTCCAGTCCATCCGTGCTCGCCGTGAAGCCCGCGTGCTCGAAGCGGCCTTTGGCGATGCTTACCGCCAGTATCGGCGCAAGACTTGGTTTTGAGGCATCGCGGGGACCGTCAGAGCCGGCGCGGCGGGGATCAAGATCATTTAGTCTTACTCTGTGGTTCCCGATTCCATCCTTGCGACCGAGCGTCTGATTCTCCGTCGGTGGCACGATTCCGACCGTGTGCCGTTCGCTTGCTTGAACGCCGATCCCCGTGTCATGGAATTTATGCCTCATGTCCTGACAAGCGAAGAGAGTGATGCGTTGGCAGATCGAATCGAAGCACATTTTCGACAACACCGATTCGGCCTGTTGGCCGTGGAGTTACGCCGAGCCGGAGGCTTCATCGGGTTTATTGGCTTAAGTGTTCCGGCCTTCGAGGCGGCCTTTACTCCCTGTGTGGAAGTCGGGTGGAGGTTGGCAGCGGATGCCTGGGGGCAAGGTCTTGCCACCGAGGGTGCAAGGGCGGTCGTGCACTACGGCTTCGAGACACTGGGTCTTGACGAGTTAGTCTCCTTTACCGTGCCAGCAAACGTCCGATCGCGAAGGGTCATGGAGAAGCTGGGAATGACACACGATGCCCTCGAGGATTTCGACCATCCTCGTTTTCCGCCGGGACATCCCCTGCGCCGCCATGTCTTGTATCGCTTGAAGCGCTAGGGGCTGCTGGCCGTGAATTTGGAGTCTGGCTGATCGAGCTCCAGGCATCCGCAGCAGTTGCAAGAAATGGTGGTAACCTGTTCTCCGTTGTATTCACTGTTGACCCGGTTGTTCTTTTTCCAGGAAGGAAACATGCTCAATCGAAGAATAGCGAGAGGCGCCTGGCTTGTTCTGTGGACCGCGGTTCTGGTTGAAGGCGCGCACGGACAGCAGCCCACCCTGCGAGACCAGATCATCGCTCAAGAACGCGCGGAGCTCGATGCGCTCAAAGCCGGCGACACCGCGGCGTTCGCCAGTTTGATAGCCGACGACGCCGTCTTTGTCGATGCCGCCGGTCAGGTTGCCGAGCCGGAACTGGTGAAGCACGTTGCCGAGTTTCACCTGAGAGAGTACACGATGAGCGAGATTCAGTTCGTTCCGCTCTCGCCGAGCTCCGGCCTAATCGTCTACCGAGACGCGGAAACCGGAACGAGCCACGTAAGGACTTCTCTGCGAACGTCCTCGTCTCGGCGATCTGGGCACGGCAAAAGGGTAAATGGGTCTGTTCAGTCAGGAGACAGCGGCCAAATAGCCAGGGGCGGGAAACGGCCCGTAATCTTGGTTAGCGGGTAGCTCGTCTACTCCACTTCAAAATCGGCGCTGCGGGGTTTAGATCGATTGCCTTGAGAATCTACCGCCTGCATCGCCACCCGGTACGAGCCAGGATCGAGCGTGTTGACCGGCAACTTCATCCCGATTGCAATCACCGGATTTCCTTTTTTCACGAAGCTTTGCGCATTCTGCAGTCCAGTATCGAATTTGGACTGTCCACTCTTGCGCTCGTAAACCTTCATCTCAATTCCCACCTGAGGCGGAGTAGACCCGGCCATCAGCGGCTCGTAGACTTCGGCATAGACGGCGGCAGTATCGCCCTTCTTAAAGCGATAGGTGGCCGCGGGAATGATCTCCATGCCGCTGGTCACCAAAGGAGTGTGGTCTTCCATTAAGGCCGCATCAAGACCCGTCGCCATATCGCTGACCCGGCGCAGATTTTTGCTAAGCGCCATCGAGCTCAGAGCAAACTGTTTTCCGTCGTAGGCTTCGATCGAGAGCGGAGTCTCGATTTTTCCGAAGCTTTCACCGCCCGAGCGGAACACCACCTTCAGGTTGTACTGGCCGGAGGCCACGTCAAACTGGTTCTCGTAATGAAACGGCTGTTTGGCAAATTCCTCAACTTCCTTTTTGCCTTCGAAATCGAAATCTACCGAGTCGCTAAACCGCGCAGCCAGGGAGTTGTCCGGCCTGTAGGCAATGCCGAGCACGTTAATGGTGGCGTGCTGTTTTCCTTTCACCTTTTCGAACTTGATGGAATTCGCGGGAATGTCCATCGTCACATCCACCCGAGCGGTATTCGCAGAAGTGTAGAAGTAGGGTGTCTGGATGCTGGCCTCGACGCTGCCCGATTGCGTCCCATTCGCCCGGTTTTCGAGTTCCTTCTCGATCGGCTTGCCGGCCAGCATGTCGGCGGGTTTTACATTGCAATAGCCACTGCGCGAGCGAATAACGCTGTCGCCGCGGTCCACCTTCACGCGGAGAGTGTGGCAGCTTCCCTCCGGTGTGTCCGCCGGTGTGTAGCCAAGAATGTAGTACTCGCCCAGTTCTTTGGCGATTTTGTCCATGCCGCCCAGCAAATCGTTGGTGTTGAGAATCACGAAGCCGCCAGTGCCGTTGGCCAGCGCGTAGAGCACCTGCTGGTTTTCGGTGGCGCTTGGAGGGAACGGCGGAATGAGCTGACTGGGTTGATAGTTCGAATTGTAGTAATTCGAAATCGGCCCGCCTCGCGATGCGGTCGAAGTAGCTCCACCCGTGCTTCCCCGGCTGCCGCCTCCTCCGACGGAGCCGCTATGGCCTGCACCGCCGGCCGAGCTTCCGCTGCCGCCAGGCTCGCCGCCGTGTCCGCCACCACCTCCGCCACTCGGTGCGCCTGCATGTTGCACCAACATGAGGTGCGGTTGCGGAGTTTCATGATCGGAATAGGTCGCCGTCACCAGCCGCGCAGAATACGAACCTTGCGGAGCCAGCATCCGTGCACCCGGCGGTGATGGCGGCGGCACAAACAACCCCCGGGCGTCGATGGGATAGATGGCGACGTTGTACTTGTTGCAGGCGTCGATGGTTGCCGTGAGCTCGGATTCCAACTCCTGGGTAAGGGGGAATCCGCCGGTCAACATCACCACGGTCTTTCGCCCGGGAACCGAGCCCAGATCCTTGGCCAAATCGCGTAGCGCGAGCAAAACCGTGCGCGCTCCGAAGTCTGCCTCGGCATTGCCGAGTGATGGCATGCCTAGGGGAGGTGCGCCGAGCGAGGCCACTTGTACGCCGCTCGGGGGAGTCTGAATCGAAGGGGTGGAACTGTCGGCAGAGGGAGCGTTCGAAGCCACGGCCGAGGACTTTACCCCCGCCACCGCCTGCTTCAGGCGGGCAGCATCCGCCGTGAAATTTTGCGCGACTTGCAAGGTGCCGCCGAATTCGATCACCGCCATGACGCGATTAGGGCCGGCATTGGCATCGATGAATTTGGCGGCAGCATCGCGCGCCTGTGCCTGTTGTCCGAAATCCATGCTCGAGTTGTCAAAAAACAACACCACATAATGTCTCTGCGGATTGGAAGTGGGCGAACCTTCCGATTCATAGGAAAAGCTTTTGATCGTCTGCTCTTTATTGTCTTCCCAGACTTTGAAGTCCTTTTGCGCGAGATCGTGAATGTAATTGCCCTTTTTGTCTGTAACGATGGTATCCACCAGCACCAGACGAGCCTCAGCCTTGAGGGTTGCGGCATCGGGTTGCTGGGCGTGAACCTCCTTGGTGAAGGCAACGCGCCAGGCAATCCAAGAGGTCGTCAGGGTGAGACAAGTCAACCAAAGCAGAACCCGGTCGCGTTTCATAGAACACCTCATTTCTGACTTAGGGAATCTCAATGGCTCCGTTCTGCGCCGATAGCAATCCTTCGGCGTCGCGAACCACGAGCCGAACCAGATAGCTGCCCGGCTTTACATCAAAGCTGGTTTTCAAGGTTACGCCGCGGTCCAGCTTGCTTTCGAGCGTCTCATCTTTTAAGTGCATTTCCAGAATTTTTTCATTGCCGACGACGAAAGTGCCGTTGCGATCAAACAGGGCGCTGGCAATCGTCAGATCGTTATTATTTCGCCCCTCGGCCCTTTGAAAACGAATGCGCTTCACATCCACGTGGACCAACACAGAGAGCTTGGCGTCGGTGTCGCTGGCCTTGAAAAACTGGGTATGCAGTTCAACCGGCAGGTCGTGCATCTCTTCTTGGGAAAAAAGCGCTTCCTCGATTTCCTGCTTGGCTTCTTCCGTGGCGTTCGGTGGCTGTTTGGGAGCGTAGTAACCTCTGCGTGCCTGGACGCTCAGGTGGGCAGAATTCGCCAGCTTCACAGTCAAGGTGTGGAACTTTCCATCGAATTTCAGATTCTGCGGGGAAAAGCCCAGAACATACCAATACTCCGGTACGTCGGAGATCTGTCGCAGCCCCCCTACAAGGTCGTTGTTGTTGTGGACAAACATGCCGCCGGTCGCATCGGCAAGGGTGGCGAGCACACTATCGTTGGCGGAGGCGGCATCAATTGCGTACAAAGACTCCTCGGGCGAGGCCACCAGGTCGGGCGCATTCTCGCCGCTGGCGTCACCGCCGCCAATCATCACGTAAAGTCCGCGGCCATCCAAGGTGCCAATGACCACGCCGGAACGCAAGGCTTGGTCAATCAGCTCACTTAACTCGTACTCCAGGGTGGGAGTCAGGAACCCCGGCGAAACCAGTGCGATCGAACGTTGGCCCGGGGCGGAGGAAAGCCTTCGCACCGCATCCCTCAACGCACCCAGAGCCAGACGGGTTTCCGCGTCTCCGGTCGCCAACTCGCTCATGGCGGCGGCCTGCGCCATTTGTATGTATAGCGCTTCGTGAGCAAGAAAGTCCTGGCTCCCGGGTGGCGCATTCGGGTCCACGCCGGTCGTGCAGTAATAAGCATCTTTGGCAGCGACGAATTCAACGTCGGTCATGTTCTTGTTCGAGATCATGTCTGCCATGTAGTAGTTCATGTATGGGCAAGGATGGGCAGAGCCGCCCCGCAAAGGGCGCGGTTGAATGCGCAGCACGGCAGCGCGCAGTTGAGCCAGGTCATCGGTAAAATCCAGGTTGCCCTGCCCAGAGGTGGTGAGAATGGCGGCACGATCGTGCGGCTGGAGAAAGCTCAGAGCGCGATCCGCCGAGCTGCGCACAGCCAGCACATCCTGCATCTGCAGGTGAACGTCGTCGAAGACATAGACGATGAATCGTTCCGCAATATCAGGCGTCTGGCGGGGTGGATTTTCTCCCGGCTGGATTTCGCTGGTTTTCTGTTCTCGGGCGACCTGGGTTCCCGGTTGTTCGACCGAGAACTGACTGATAACCTGGGATTTGCGGTTGTCGAAAAGCTGAAAATCTTCTTTGCGCAGGTTTCCGATCGCCTGGCCTCGGGCGTCGCGGACCACGACCCGTACCAGCACCAATCGTACGTTCACTTTGAAGGTGGTCGCCTCGTCATGCGAACTCATCTCCGGAGCCGCTTTGGCCGGCGCTGCTGCGGGCGACGCGCTGGCTGCTTGCGGCGGAGCTGGCGTTGCCTGCGATTGTGCTAAACCGGGTGGGGGAAAACATGTACAGAGAACCGCCATGATCGCAACGGCGGGAATAAGAAGGGCTGGCGCAACGATGGCTGGTTTTACAGAATTCATGGCCGCCCCTTAATCGAAGGCGCCCGGGCGCCGGCAAACAAACCCCAGGTAAGCATACGCCATTCGCGGGAAAATGCCAGCGGCAGGCACTCAGTGGGGTCTCTTCGAAAACTTGTGGCCAGCCCGCAGGAGCCTGCCGAAGGTGAAGGTGCGCGAAAACCAATCTGAACTTTGCCCGGTGCCGCATGCGCGGCTCGAGTTGCGCCGAATGCCTCCCCTGCCTGCGATGAACCTCCTGCGCTCCCGCCACAGAAAGCTGCAAAAAACGAATTCTCGATAGGACACAGATGTTTGTAAGTATTTTAAAATAAATTACTTAATATAAAATCGAGGCGGCTGCGGGGTAAGGGCGAATGTATCCGGCTCAATGAACCCGATACTGATACTATTTGCAAATATAGATATTGATTGATATAGATATTGGAATGACTCAGAGTGATATTCAAAAGTTCGTTCCACTCAAGCCGCAGTGGTTCCACATCATGCTTTCGCTGGCTGGCCAAGAGCAGCACGGCTACGGAATCATGCAGGACGTGCTGAACCGGACCACGGGAAAAGTCCGGTTGTGGCCGGCAACCTTATATGGATCGATCAAGCGGCTGATCGAAGCCGACCTGGTCGAGGAATCCGCCGAGCGTCCGGCGCCGGAGTTGGACGACGCGCGACGCCGTTATTACCGGCTGACCTCCCTCGGCAGGCGTGTGCTCGACGCGGAATGCGAGCGCCTCCAGGAATTGCTACGTACCATTCGCGTGAAGCAAGGCATGGTGACGGAATGAATTTCGCATGGCGCATGTACCGGCGGCTGGCGCAAGCCTTTCCGCATGAATTCCAACTGGCCTATGGCACCGAGGTGATCGAAGTCGGCGAGGACATCGTCGAAGACGTCGCCAAAAGGCATGGTGCTGTCGGCCTGATCCGGTTGATTGCGGACATTGCCATGCGCGTACCGATCGAGTACCTCAGCGAAATGTGCGGCGATGTGCGCTACGCGCTAAGAAGTCTACGCAAGTCATCCGGGTTCGCGCTGGTTGGCATCCTTTCGATGGGACTCGGAATTGGGCTGACCACTAACGTGTACAGCTCGAAATGGGCGATGCTGTTTCGCGAGCTCCCGGCCGCCGCAAATGCCAAACACTTGGTGATGCTCGAGGCCTCGGCCGATGGCGATCTCGCTCCCCAGTCGTACTACTACATCGAGCGGTTTCGCGAGCAGAAGGACCTGTTCACCGGCGTCGCGGCATTCAAGACCGGCATCCCGTTCAACGTCACCTTCCAGGGCAATCTGAAGGCGAAGCCCGAGCGCATCTTCGGGCAGGTTGTTTCGCCCGATTATTTTTCGGTCCTCGGGGTGCGAGCCCAAATCGGAAGAGTATTCAGTGCTGAACAGGACAAAGCTGGGGATGCACCCGTGGTCGTGATCACCGACCGCTTCTGGCGCAATCGCCTCAATTCTTCTC
>JASHSL010000003.1 GCA_030040855.1 Terriglobales bacterium | reverse complement strand
AAGGACCAGGTAGGCAATTTTCATTGGTTGTCTATTTCTTCTCGCATCCGACTCCTTCCGGCTCACACCGAAGGGTATGAGCCTTGGTCGGTGCCGGGGGACGGTGCGATACCACGGCCGGGCCTTGTGGCGGCCTTTCTCATTTCTGCGACAGCCGAGATCCATCAATGATAGCCCGGCGACCGCAACTGAATGTCCATGCCTACCCCAGCCGGCGGCTTTCCAAATTGTTCATGGCAAGAAGTAGTGTGGCCTGACTTTCACGCGCATTGCTCTCCCTCGTCTCCAGGGGAGAGGCTTCGACGGCCCACCTGCATACTGCTGGCAAGTTCGGCGTACCCTTGATGTCGAGCGCTGCTGCGCTTTCGCCAAACCAAATCGAGGTGAATGCGATTGGTGGCCCAACAGGGCCACCAATTCAGTTGACGACAGCGGTTAGACCCGTGGGGGGGGCAGGAGGTGCGGAAGGTGTCGGGCTCGAGCCGCCGCCGCTGCCGCCGGCTCCGTAGCAGGCAGTGGAATCAAAGGCCATAGGGCCGCCGGTCCCGTTCAGGTTGCCGCCCATGGTGTTCAAGTAGCAGTCCATCGCCGGGTTGCTTACAACCATCCCACCGGCCACGACCGAAAATGACCCGCCGCCGTCTGAGCACTGCGAGCTCACGCTCGATTCAGCCTCCATGCTGTCATAGGTTCCTCCGGAGCACTGTCCCACGTTGCCCGCTGTCACATCCGGCCCGATCGAGGGCCAGGACTTGCTTGATGGCCACCAGGAAGGTTTGGAGCTGTAGACAAGAGAAGCCGGCAGCGTGGTTGTGGACGGAACCGAGTTAGCGAACGTCTGATAAGTAACCAACGTCAAGTTGCTGGGAACTTCCGAGACGCTCCCACAGGTTGTGGACCACCCCGGATTCGAAGCGTTGCCACACCAGCGGACCGTATTGTCCACACTATCCCAGTTTCCCCAGAACATCGAGGTTGTATTTACCAAGGGATCTTGGGTACCGCTGCCCGGATAGGCTCCCGTCGAGATGGTCGAAACGGAAAGCAAATTCTGCGACGCATTGTAAGGAGCTTTGTAATTGGTGTGATAGCCCGGAGTACCGAAAACGTTGCCGATAACGTTGTTGTACCTGGCTCCGGAAGCCAGCAGAAGAGCCGTCGTGTTGTTCGAAGTCGCGTTGCTGCCGTTTTGTTCTCGGCCATCCCAGCGGTTGCGGAAATAGGTATTCAAACCATGCGAGCCATGAATGGCATCTGCGTACAGTCCGGCATCGATATTCCCTTCGTACAGAGCGTAGAGTTGGATTCCGTGGAAATCGTTCGGCTGCTCCAGCCAATTGGACGAACTGGTGTAGAGTGTACCCACAGAAAAGTTGTAGGTGGCGACACAGCCCTCGCAGTCGGAATTGTTGAACATGCCTTCGCCCGGATACTGGCCGATGTTGTTCTCAATCAGAATGTCGGACCCGATGTAGACCGCGAAACCATAGTCGTCTCCCGTATAGCCGTAGTGGTAGGAGTCGCGCACAGTGCAGTGGTTGCAGATGTCAAAGCCTACCGAGTGCCAGCCGGTGCCGCCAGAGGATTCCGTGACCGCCGCCACGCCCTTGACCCAGCAGCCGGTGCAGTTGAACATATCGATGCCGGTGCCGCCGCTGTTGGTCATGTTGTAATAGAAATCCTCAAAGCCAGCGGCAAAGGTTGGGCTGGTCGCCCACCAGGCACCCGGCGATTGAGAGCTGCGCCAGTTGGGAGCGTAGATTCCCGGGGTGATGCCCACGGTATAGGGGCCGGAACCGGAGATCGAGGTGACGTTGACGATCTGCTGCTGGCCGCGAATGGTCGAGAGAGATCCGGTGCCGCGCTCGAAGCCGTTGGTGTGGGCGAAGGTGGCGCAGGCGGGCGAATCGTCCCCGGGAGGGTTCCCGGAATACCCGGTGCCGATTTCGCAACCGATGTATAGACCACCATTGTCGTGTTGATCGTCCACCTGATCGAGAACGATGGGGCTGCCGACCGCTAAATTCGTCACGCTCGATAGAATGATCGAGGTTGCGCCTTGGGTGTAAGTTCCCGTGACTCCGTTGGTGCCGGTCCAGCTGGCGGTGTTCGATGGGCCTCCGGCATAGTTCACGTCGGTACTCGAAGCACACAAGACGTGCCCGCCGCAGCCCGCCGGCCCGTTGCCGCTCGATGCGGTGAAATTGAGGAGCGTTGAGTTTGAGCCCGCCCCGCGCAGAGTGACATAGCTTGGCACCCAGAGGTTAGCATTCATCGTAAACGTGCCTGCGGGCAGAAGCACATGGGTATTCTGGGGAGCGGAACTCAAAGCGGCTTGAATCGAGGCTGCGGTAACGGTTGTGCCGCTTGAAACCGTCTGGCAGGCGGAGGTGGTGCACTGCGTTCTCGTGGTAGAAATGTTGGCTCCCACGCTCGACCAGTTAATCGCCCTGGAAGGATCGATGACTCCAGACCAAAGCGACTGGCCGCATACGTTGTGTGCACCCCAGAGGAGAAATACGGTACCTAGCAGCACCCGGCTTACAAAATGCACTCGCATGGGGGATGTCCTCAGCAGAATTGGAGTTGTTTGCTTCTGGCCTGAGTCTACGCAAAGGAAAAATCGCCCTCAAGGCACACAAGTACATCGTCCCTGCTGCTCGTTCGTAAGTCCGCGGTGGCCTTTAGTACTCCTGGAAGAAAGTCCTTGTCCATTTCGGGAAGAGATCGCAACCTGCGGTATCACGGCAACACCGCTCTGCGCTTGCGTTCATCACCCCTTCCTGCGCAAGCCTGCGAAAGTCGCAACTTTGCTGAGGCCGACGAGTGGCTAAAGATTTGCCGGTCTTTTTGCGGTCCCAACCGATTCTACCCAGCTCCGAGAGGCAGTTCATAGCCGACTCGAGCCACTTCCAGCCGATACATCGCCTTATCCCAATGCCTGATGCAGGAGGCCTTCAGCTGGGTCGATGTCGAGTGGACGGATTTCGCCGCCTTCCAACCGAATAGCGGCTTGATCCAGGCGTAGGTCCGGAGCAGGCGAGGTTCTTCCAAGTGCCCTTGAAGCTGCTGAGCCAGCGCTTGCAGCTCCGCAACCAGATCCGGCCGCTCCGGGTAGAACACGGGATACCAATTCTGCAAGTAGGCCAGGCAGGCCGTTCGCACGCGCTCGCTAGCTTCGAGCGACCGGAGATAGGCAACGTGCAGTTGGATAGAAATCATCATTGCGTCTTTCTTCCGGTTGGATGCGCCAATGTGGCTCAGCCGGCTCGATGGAGTAACTCTATAAAAAACTCGTGCCTCCGGTACAAATCGTGTTCCGTTGGACGCCAAAAGTACGCGGCAGAAATATTCGACATCGTCATCGCTCAGAAGACGCGTGTCCCAAGGGCCAGCCTCCTCCGCTAGCTCGCGGCTCGTCAGCCAAGTGGCTGTTTGCATGTACAGATTTTCACGCATCTTCTTCAGCAGCCATTCGACCGGGGAGAGGTCCTGCCAGAGGGGGTGGGGAACAAAGCGGGCGCGGCGGGTCCGATGATAGAAGTACGCCCACGCCGATGAAAGAAGTATTCGCCTGCTGTCTGAAGCCCGGAGCGCCGCGAGCTGCCGCGCGATCTTGTCGGGCGCAAGAACGTCATCCCCGTCCAGCCACTGAATGTAGTCCCCTCGGCTGAGGCTGAAGGCCGCATTGCGGGCCGCGGCGGCGCCCTGACGTCTCTGGGTAGCCACGCGTACTCCGTCAGCGGCAAACTGCTGTGCAATCTCCAGCGTCCGGTCCTGCGAACCATCATCCACCACGATGATTTCCTTGGGTGCCCAGGTTTGGGCCGTTGCCGAGCGCAGCGTATCGCCAATCCAGTCCTCGCAGTTGTAGGCGGGAATCAGAATCGAAACCAAGGGTCTCATATCAGGAGCTCGCGCTGTCGGCCTGCAATGCGCGTTTGCCACGTACCATGTCGAATGCTTTCTCGTAAGCCGAGAGCAGATTCTGAACGGAGTACTCCCAAGCCAATTCCTTCTCGATCCGCCGGCGCCCAAACTCACCCATCCGCGCTCTCTCTTGCGGGTGGTCCAGCAACCATAGGATCTTTTGGGCGAAGTCCGCGACCGGGTCCTCGCCGCCGCTATATAATGATGCCTCCTGGGCGCTGAACCGGCCCTCCTTTCCTTCGAACTGCACAATGGGTTTACTCAAGGCCATGTATTCCATGATTTTTATCATGGTGGACATGCTGTTCATACGACAGGGCTTGTCGGGATTGACGCACACGTCCGCCATCGAAAGAATCTGCAACAGTTCCGCGTCCGGGATCCGTCCTGTGAAGGTCACCATGTCTTCAAGCTGTTTCTCCCGATTCAGTTTCCTCAGGCTTGGCAACCCCGGTCCACCTCCGATGCAGGTGAAATGAACATCCCGTCGCCCCATCTTCTTGAGCCGCAAGGCCACCTCGAGAAGGATGTCCAGCCCTTCCTGCGTACTCATGTTTCCCACATAGCCCACCAAGTAACGCTTGTTTTGCTTGAGCGCCGGATTGGGCGGAACGGCCTTAAACGTCTCCGGGTCAGGGCCGTTGCGCACAACAAAGACCTTGTCCTCGGGCATGCCTCCGCGAGTCATCGCAATCTCCCGGTAGCTGTTGTTGGTCGACATCACGACATCACTGCAGCGAAACGTAAGCTTCTCCAACCAGAGTTGCATTTTGTAAACAAAGTCTTCTCTCTCGTACTTGGAAAAATACAACTCTGGGTTGAGGTCGTGGTGATCGAATATGTATTTCACGCCAAAGAGCTTGAAGGGTAGTGCCACCAGGAAAATGTCGTCCGGCGGATTGCAACCTTGAATCACATGAAAGCCACGGCGAAAGTAAATCCACCACGAGTACAAAACTTGCCAAGCCAAAGCCCAGGTATACTCCCAGATGTAGCCCCACAAGCTATTTCCCTCTTGTACCATTGGGTGCCTGTAGATGTGCACACCCTCTAAGTATTCATAGCCTGCAAGGCCCTTGTCCTTGGGGCACAATACGGTCACTTCATAGCCGGCCTTGCGCAACGAGCAGGCTTGCTTCCATACTCGGAAGTCAAAAGGAACCGTCATGTTCTCAACGATGATCAGGATCTTTCTTCCCACAATGACCGCCTTTCCAGAGAGACCTATAAAATCTAGAGAGACTTATAAAGCCCAGCCAAAGCGCACAGCATGGTTGCCTGTCCCCAATGAAGGGTTGGAGTCTTGTTTACCAGCCAGCGACAATAGCGGCGATAATAAAAGTAACCCGTCGGGTGCTGCATGTGTTCGATGGTCCATAGCGCCACCTTTGTTGCAAGCGGAACACTTTCTGGATCGTAGTCGCTGAAAAAGACCAGAGTATCAATGGCCTGCGAGCAACACTGGATGTCAATGGGGAGCGTCTTGTGGCTGTAATATCGGGGAGTTCCATCCGGCAAAAAGAATGTCTGTTTCCAATATTTATATCCTTTGTCCAGCGTCGCCTGAAAACGCTCATCCCTGGTACTTTTATAGTAATGTTTGAAACAATCGAGAACGTAACCGGTGTGAAAGTTATCGATCCAGTGGTTATTCGCTTTCTCGCCGTAGTACCAGGACCCATCTTGCCTCTGGTATTGCGCCGTGTATTGAAGCGCCTTCTGCGCAAGTTCCCGGTAACCCGGATTCTGAGTGTGGAAATAGGTGCGCGCTAGCAAGCTCGCGCCCAACGTATTGGCGTTGTGAACTTTACTGTCCAACCCCGGCACATAACTGATACACACCCCTTCTCCGTAAGGGTAACTATCAATATCATGGAGAATGTGTTCACACGCGCTCACAGCAGTCTGCAGATACTCCTCCTTTTTAAGGTGCTCATATCCGTCCAGGAATGCATGCCCGATTAGAGAAGTCCATACGATGGTAGGAACTCCTTTCGGCAGATAAAACCCCCTCGACTGGTAGTCGAAGTGATTGCCCCAACAAGCTCCGCTATATCCTTTGGACTGGTTTGCGATGAGCCACTGTAGAGCAAATTCCGCCTTGTCCCGCCAGACCGGATCACCCGTGGCTTGATAAAGCCGGAGAAAGCCTCGAGCCAGAAACCCCATTCCCTTGGTCGAACGACTCTTTTTGATCCCAAGCAGAGGACGGGTATTCAAGGGAAAGCGCCGCACTCCCTGCTGGAGCACCGTACGAAGGAGCTTCGTCTCAAAGGTGAGAGGACGCAAGAATGTCGCGTTTAGACCGTCGAACGTATCATAGCCGCGATACCCGTTCTCCTCCAACCAGTTGAACAATCGGTTGATCGATTCATACAATTGGTCCTTCAAAACGCTCCGCTGTCTGGTCTCCTCACCAGCAAATGCCGTCATACCTACCATTGTCACTCCTGCGATCTGTAATTCGCACCAAATCCACTATCGACTGACCGTCGCGTAACCTGTCAGGCACAGTCTGGAAATCAGGGTCCTTATTGCCGATTACGATGGTCTGCGCGTAATCGAGGACCGCATCGATATGATCCACCATCAATCGTGAGATGTGTGGAATGCGGTTGAGAATGAAATCCCGATTTGCGCCGACCAGGCTGGCTATATTCACATTCTTGTCATAAATCCGTAGGTCGTATCCCTTTCCTAAGAGACGCTCAATCACTTCGATCACGGGACTTTCGCGCAAGTCGTCCGTGCCAGCTTTGAAGCTAAAACCTAAAACGCCTATTCTCCGATGTCCTTTCTCTATGATTAGCTGCAAGCCACGACTCACCTGCAGTTCATTGCTGGGTAAGATGGAGGTCAGGATGGGAAGGTGCAGATCATTGATTCTGGCTTTATAAGTCAAGGCGCGAAGGTCCTTGGGCAAACAAGACCCGCCAAAGGCGAAGCCAGGGAGTAGATAGGCGGAAGAGATGTTGAGTTTCCGGTCCCGGCAGAAGATCTTCATGACTTCGTGCGCGTCGACACCAAGAACTTTACTCAGGTTCCCGATTTCATTCGCAAAGCCGATCTTTAGAGCGTGCCAGGAGTTATCTACGTACTTGACCATTTCGGCGATTTCCAAGGTGGTTCGAATCAGCGCGGCATCGAGCTTCTCATAGAGTTGCGCGAGAAGAGATCCACTCGCCCCGTCCATCTCCCCGATCACCGTCTTTGGCGGTGCATAGAAATCTCTGACGGCAGAACCTTCCCGTAGGAACTCAGGGTTGTGACAGACACCGAAATCGCTCCCGGCTTTCTTACCGGAGGATTCCTCGAGGACAGGTATCACGATTTCCCGCATCGTTCCTGGCAAGATGGTGCTTCGAATTACAACGGTGTGCCGGCTTGTCTTGTCCTTGAGAGCTTCGCCGATTTGCTCACAAATGCGCCAGATGTAGCGCAAATCGAGGTTGCCGTTGGGTTGGCTTGGCGTGCCGACGCAAACAAAAGACAGTTCGGTGGCCCGAATGGCTTGTCCTGGGTCCGAGATGGCGCGCAGCCTGCCCGCATTGACAGTGGTCTTAATGATCTCGCCGATCTCCGCTTCAATAATCGGGGAGCAACCCTTATTGATCAGGTCGACTTTGGTCTGGACGGGGTCGACACCGAGGACTTCATGTCCGTCGTTCGCGAGACATCCCGACGACACTGTGCCGACATAGCCTAATCCGAAAACGCTGACTTTCAAAGTATGGCCCCTTCCCAGGCGACTGCGGGCGCGCTGAACTGGAGATCGATCGACATCACCACAGGATCACGCAAATGGCGCTGCGTTGTGCTCGATTGCTTCAACTGGCCAGAGATGATGCCACGCGGAGTTCAACCTCTGCCTTAGAAGTAGCAGAGTTGCTGGTGTCGAGGGTACGCGTTCCCTTGGAAGGGCGAGCCTTTGGGACAGCCACGATGGCTAAGAGGAAGGCAAGCCAAACTGGACAGTTAGTCCTAAACCCGGCTTCGGTGAAGCTGTAGACCACCACAGCTGTAAAAAATGCCAGTCGGAGCGCAGCGATATCGGGCTCCCGGCGAAGCGCCGCGAGAATGTTGCGGTAGCCTTTAACGATGAGCAAGGTGAGTAAAACCACTCCGATCCAACCTAAGTTTAAGAACGCTTCGAGGTAGCCGTTGTGAGCCTCATTGATTCCGAACAGCTGCCCGCCGCTTGCCCAAATCCTCCGCAGTCGATCGCCCAGCCAGAAACTGTCGAAACCCGTCCCGACAATCGGGTTCCCGCGGAAGGCGAGAACCCCTTCCCAAATGTCCGTCCGACCCGTCAGGGTAGCGTTCCTTCCCATCATGGTCAAAGCCCCTGTATTAACGTGCAGGAACAGCACCGAGAAGGAGATCCCCACCGCGGTCGCCACGAGAAGGCTCACGATGACTGGCTTGCGCGCGGTCCTAAACAAGCTGGTCAGAAGCAGTAAGCTACTGCCCAAGATAAAACAGGACAACGAGGTCATGGAGTCGATAACATGAAAGAGCCAAAGTACAGTTCCAAGCATGGCAGCGTAGGCGATCATCTGTCTCGTTCGCTTCGCTTTCTTCTTGTCGAGGTAAACACAAAGAAATTGCCACATTACTCCGAGGCCGAAAACCAGGCAGGTCATGCCCAGCATGTTCTTGTCCACGGAAACCCCAGAGAAAAACTGTCTTCCATCCCAGGGGCTGTAATACCGCGCCAGTTGAGGATAATACTTGATGAGCAAGACCGAAAGGGGGAACAGGACGAAAGCTGTACTCGATAAAGCCTTCTTGAGCGCACTTTTTCGGTCGGACTCCGTCAACACAATCAGCACCATCGCCAAATCGCCCAACAAGCGTATCCATCGTTTAAAGGCGATAAATGGAAAATCAGACCAGGCGATGCTTATCCCACAGTAAGCAACAAACCACAGGAGTACCGGGTTCGCGCGCAAAAATCTTGCGACCGTCGTCCGCCTCTTGAATAAGACGAATAAGGCGGCGGCCAGGATTACCAGATAGATGTTGCGATCGACCGGACTCCCTTCTTCTATGGCAGCGTACAACGCACTGCTTTCAGCAGTATTGCTAAAGGCAACAGTTTGCGTTTCAAACCATGTCGATATCGGCCGCGATCCGTTGATGAGCAGCCATACGATGGGAAGTAAAAGGGCTTTGGACGTCCGGCTCTTCCCCTCCGACCCAAGCACGAAGAGCATTAGGATTCCGGCCGCGTAGACGACGGTGGCAAGGAGTGGGGTCATCGGTCGGTGAGTGCTAGTACTTGCGTTCTGGTGGGTGTTCCTGAAATTCTCGGCTGTCGAGAAAGAGGCGGTGCAGAAGTTCCAAGGTGAGCAACTTATGGATGGTCGTCGTATAGTTTCGGCTTCCCTTGACATGCTCCCCGACAAGCGTCTCGAGAGTCTTTTTCTGCAAGTAGGGGCGCGATAGTGTCAACGGATCGAGCAGCATCTGGCGCACGTATTCCGAGAGCTGATCACGGTACCACACCCTGAAATGCAGCATCTTGTGTCGGCCCAAGAACAATCGTTCCAAATGGAGCCCAGAGAGCAAATGATCGATACGGGCCACAGCTTGCGGCATTCCGTAGTCGTAAGCGTACTCCGCTTTGAAAGTGAATTCCTGAAAGGAGCGGGAAAGGGAGGAACCAAGACCTCCTCGACCGCCGACTCCGCGGTCGGACCGGATTCGCGCCAAAGCCGGGTTCGCGTCCTTGATCAAGCGCAGCCGAACATCGCCATTAACAGCCATTTCCCTCGGCGCGCGATAAACGACTCGCACGAATTCGTTGTCCAGGAATGGGGACCGGACAGTTAGCTGGCTTTGTTCCAACGCCAGAATGCCGTGGTGATACCACGGCGACTGCCGGAAGGCAGCGAAAGTCACCGGATGCTCTCGGCGCAAGGCAGTATAGGTGTTTGCGGCATGGCGAACGTGCGCGAGGAACTCGGGACAGAACAACCCGGCCAGGGGTTCCGCCGGTTTGAACATGACCGCCTGCCGCAGGATCTCGCTGCCATAAGTCCCTACGATTTTTGCCGGGGCGATTTCTCGAACTTTTTCACTGACGTAAAGATCAGAAGCCCGATAAACATCAACTGTCCCCTCGGTCAGGTACGTGCAGCGCTCGGCGTAGTTGGGAAAGCGGGTGAGGAACTCATCGCCAATTTCTATGACCTGATGGGGCTGCCGGCAAATTTTGGCAATTTGCCGTCCAATGCACACGTCTTGCGACTCGCGAAATCTGCTGCCGAAGGTGTAGCTGGGCAGAGATCCGGGCGCGGACGAATGACAGGCCAAAATGACTCGCGTGTCCAAACCGCCCGTCATCGCGATGCCCATCGGCTGCCGGCTAGCGAAATATCTGGGAAGGGTGGTCGACAGGATGGAGCGAAGCTCCTGATAATAGGACTCCGCTGCAAGCGGGCTCTGTTGCTCCCACTGACGGGGCGTGAAATAAGTACTCCGGCGCTCACACTCAGCGTTCTTAAAGCTCCACTCGGACGCGGCAGGCAGCACGTGAATGTGTTGAAAAATGGTTCGGTTTTCCAGAACGCAACCGCAAGAGACGAACTCCCCCAGGGCGCGGAGGTCGCTTGCCCGCAGTTCGGGCCGCACCGCCACAATAGCCTTGGCCTCGGTGGCGAAATAGAAGGCGTCTTTGGCCTGGTGATAAAACAGCGGATGCATGCCGTAACGATCGTTAAACAGGGTGACAACACCGCGCGCAGCGTCGGCAATCAGGCCGTGGAACATTCCGTTGAGTTTCTGAACAAAATCGGGAGTTTCTTCATAGAGGCGCAGTAGGTATGCGGAATCGCCCGAACCAAGGCGGTGTCCCAGATTCGGCACTCGATGTACGGTCCCCGGATCGGAATACTCCTCGCCGGAGAAGATGAGCCCAACATCGCGTTTCTCGTTGCACACCGGCATTCCGTCGGAGAAGGACCCGGGCAACGCCGTCCATCCCGCGTATACGCCCAAGGATTCATTTACCCAAGTCCCAACGCTGTAGAAATCCTCATGGCGGATCACGTTCAGCATTCTACGTGACTGAAGCTCGGCCGCGGCGCGAGGCATCTTGGTGATGAGACCCACGATTCCGGGCAACGTCCCTACCTCACTTCCGCCACAGACTGCAATTTGCGGTTGTACCATCCGGCACGATAATCGCGAAGCTTTGCGATCAGGGGCTCAGGAAGACGTTCCAGGAGGGTATGGTGCATTCCCGTGCGGAAGGCCAGGTCGCCAATCCACGTCAGAGGGACATAATAGCGGGGGATGTCTACTCGCTGGAATCCGTTGCGCTCTTTAAAGTCGCTCAAACTGTCCCGCTGCTTGTTTCCGTAGGCGAAGTTGGAATAAACGAGGTAACGAATATTCCGTTGGGCGCACGACCGCACGGCTTGCGCAATCAAGGCGTTGGTCGGAGCTTTATCGCGGTGCTGGACCATCGAAACGATGTGCATCAATCCAGCTTGCGTCCGAGTTTCGTCCATGGTCAATTTCGCGAAGCCAATGAGAACGTTTTCGAAGAACGCCCCGAGGAAAACACTAGCGTCGAGAAACGTTCCCGCATATTCGTAGGTTCTTTCAAGGGTCATTCCATAGTGCGGAAAGCGCTTGCCTTGGCGAATCGGACACTCATTGTAGATTCGCCAGATTCCCTCGACAAGCTGGTCGTCAAAAAGTATTTCCCGCAGCTGGATCCCTTTCTTCTCGGCTTGCTTGGCCTTGTTTCGTCCTTTGAACCCCAACACCTGCGTCCACCAGTGATCGAAAGTAGTAACCGGAAGAACAGCGAGGTTGTCCCATTCCATCGGGTAAGAGTAGTTGGGTGTCGTCTCGGGAAGTCGCTGCATGAAAGTGAAGAGGTCGATCCGCGTGCCGCAGGCCCGCAAGGCCGCAATCACCGGCCGGGGATCCTCCAGGAAGCGGTACTTATCTCCCTCGACGCTTCCAATCCGGAGCAGGCGCCCGCGGACATTAATCTTTCGTTGGCAAACCGTCACCATCGGATCCATCCCCAAGCGGTCCCCCCTCTGCGAGTCTGAGGGGCCGCCCGAAACTCATGCCGGCGCTTGCATGCTGGATTTCGATCGCGCACAGATATACCGTTACCATTCAACTGCACGCTGCGACTCACATCTAAAACTTGGCGGAGAGGGAAGGGATTCGAACCCTCGGATGGTTTTACCCACCGCAGCCAGCAGTTGCTGGCCGCTGCCTTAGCCAACGGCGACCTCTCCATTCTGAGACCTTGCATTGCTGAAAGCAGTCCAGCACAACGGCAGCTCGAGCGAACTATGATCTCGTCTGCAGCCCATTCCGCTTTGGACGAAAAACAATTACTGTCGCTCCCCATTCGCCCGTCTGACGCTTCTCGATAACATCAAAGTTGCCCTCGATCAATCGGATCATCCTCATCGGACGATGCTTGACCTGACCGTTCAGTAATACGTACATTCTGACGATAAAGACACCCTTGTCGGTCAAATGATGCGAGTACTTATTTAAGATAGGCAGGATCTTACCGATGGGAATATGGTACATGGACTCACGGAACAGAACCACGTCGAACCGCTGGCTCGGCTGGAACTCGAGAAAATCCGCTCGCACGAAGCGATTCTTGCCGGCTCTACCATTGGCCTCGGTTCGGGTTGCGGCTTTGGCCAGGGCCTCCTCCGAGATGTCCACGCCGGTGTAGCTGCTGTAGGCATCGGCAGCGAGTTCATTGGCTGTATTCCCGGGACCGCATCCTAAGTCCAAGATGCTTCCTTTTTGGGCATACTTCTCCAGGTGGGCGTATACGCAGTCGCCCCGGGTGTCGTCAATGAAGTTCCACTTGCCTTCAGAAAACTCCTTGTCCCAAACCCGTCTCTTGATCATTTGCGGACCATAACTTAGGAGAAAGCCACGCACGAATCGTTTACTGCGGTCTACAATGTACATTTTTGATCTCCATCTTAACCTTGGCCACAGCCAACTACTCTAACCAAACCAGTTTTCTGGGAAGCAAGCCGATTGTCCCGGGGGTCGTAAGGTGCTCGGCGGGGATTTCGCAAGATTAGGCGCCATCTTTGCCGAGGCGAGGTCGCGCCTCAAAGAATGGGCTTACGGTGAACAGTCTTCTTAGGCGTCGCATCTGTTCATGCCGGGTAAAAGCGATCAGATCACGGGATACCGGTCTTTCGGCTCGCCGAACCAGTGACCACAGATAACCTGAGGCCAGGGCCAGGCCGCCGGCCACAAAAGGAGGCTTGGTCATTTGGTAGACGGTTCGGAAGATTTGCCAAAGCGGGTGGTTTCCGACGGAATAATCCTTGACACCCAGTTTGAACTTCGCCCGCAATCCACCCTGCAAGGCGGTGCCCATCTGACGATGATGGATACAGACTCGTTCCACAAAGGTCCGCGTCTGCCATCCGTGCATCCTTGCCGAAACGACGGCCACGTGATCGATGCACCCGCCCTTCAGAGGCATGTATCCGCCGATCGCTTCAAAACATTGACGGCGGAAAAGTTGACATCCTCCCCAGACGTTTTCAATATTGGTGAAACGGTAGTCGTAGTGATAATTCCGTTCCCGAAAAGGCGCGCCGGCGCATCCCAGCCGAGGATTCTCCGTCATCTTTCCGATGAGGAACTCAAAATGGTCAGGTTCGAAGGAAACATCGGCATCGAGGTTCCCGACAATCTCAAAGTCCAGATCTCTGACTCGCTCGTACCCTGCTCGAAAGGCGTGCACTTTGCCGGCAAAATGCCGCTCCTGGCGCTGCGGCATGCGGATCAGTTCGATCCAGGCGTGTTCGGCCGCGTATTTGCGCACGATGTCGTCTGTGCCGTCCGTCGAACCATCGCTGACCACCACCCATTTCAGCGGCGGGAGAGTCTGCGCCACCATAGACTGGAGGGTCAATTCGATGAACCCAGCTTCGTTGCGCGCAGGGCTAATCAAAACGTAAGGTGCAACTGGCATGAGAACGTAGGCAGCTAAGGCAGCGCCGCACCCAGCTTCGATCTGGAAAAAACTTCATCGTCGGAGCTAAAGGCAGGTTGGCGGCCGATGCTGATGTAGTGGAATCCGTGGGCCGTAATTTCTTCAGGTGTAAACATATTCCTGCCGTCGATGATCAATGGCCGGGCCACCAACCCTCTGATTCTCTCCCAATCCAGAGCGCGGAACTCGTCCCACTCCGTCGTCAGCAGGATGGCGTCTGTATCCGCGCTTGCCTCGTAAGGGCTGGAGCAATAGTCAAGGTTGGGCAGTACCGCTTTTGCCTTCTCGGTGGCCTGCGGATCATAGGCACGCACGATCGCACTCTCGCGGACCAGGGCCCGGATCAGCTCGATGGCGGGAGCAAAACGAACGTCGTCCGTATTCGGCTTGAAAGCCAAGCCCAGTACTGCTAGTTTGCGCCCGGCGATCACCCACAACTCCTGGCGGATCTTCTCCACGAAGCGATCGATGCGACGCTTGTTGATATTCTCCACTTCTTTGAGCAGGGAAAAATCGCATCCGGCTTGGGAAGCAATCCGAACGAAGGCTTGGACATCTTTGGGAAAGCAGAAGCCGCCAAAGCCGATTCCAGGATTCAAGAACGCGGGACCAATTCGCGGATCCATTCCCATGCCCTGAGCCACCTTGGTTATGTTTGCCCCGGTTGCCTCGCAAAGATCGGCAACCATATTGATAAACGAAATCTTCATGGCAAGGAACGAGTTCGACGCGTGCTTGATCAGCTCGGACGATTCGGTGTCGGTTACAATCAACGCCGGCTTCGGAGTGTGTTGGCATTGCGGATGAACCGGACAGTGGAAGCTCTGTTCCAGGATGGGGCGATACATTTCGCGGAGCTGCGCCGCAGCCCATTCCGTGTCCACACCGATCACGATGCGGTCGGGATGAAAGAAATCGTGGATGGCCGTTCCTTCGCGCAGGAATTCCGGATTGGACGCCAAGTCACACTGAAGTCGATTCCCTGCATACAACTGGAGCTGACGCTTGAGCTGTTGTCCAGTTTTCACCGGCACGGTGCTCTTCTCAATTACCAAACAATGGCCGGTGGCATGCTTGGCGACGATGCGGGCGACGTTGGCAACGGCGGAGAGGTCAGCGTCCCCGTTGTCCAGGGGAGGCGTGCCGACGCAGATGAGAATCGCTTCCGCTCCCTTCACTGCGTTCTCCACTTCCTCAAACTGCAGGGTTCGGGCAGCGTGATTTCGTTGTACGATGGTTTCCAGGTGAGTCTCAAAGAAGGGCATCCGTCCACTGCGCAACAGGTTCAGCTTGCCCTCGTCGTTGTCGGCACACCGCACGCTATGGCCGATTTCGGCCAGACATGCGGCCGTCGTCAGGCCGACATATCCGGCGCCTATGACAGAGATCTTCATCGGAGTATGGTTGCCGTAAGGAGTACGGTGCGGACTTGCGGTTAGGTTCGTTCGACCGGCAGCGGAGCTAGAGATTGGACAAAATGCCGAATTTCATGGACCACGCGCTGCTGCTGGTCGGAGGTCAGGCTCGGGAACATCGGTAACGAGACGATGGAAGCGGCCGCCTGCTCCGTATTTGGAAAGTCGCCAGGTACATAACCAAGATCACCGTAGGCTTTTTGCAGGTGCAGCGGTATGGGATAGTGAATGCCTGTCCCGATGCCCGCTTGTTTGAGGTGGTGCATCAGTCCTTCGCGGTCGTCGGTGCGAACCACATAGAGATGGTAAACTGCCTTCGACCAGGAGGGCTCATAGGGCGGCTTCACCCCGCAGTTGGCGGCGCAAAGCAGACGATTGTACTCGGCGGCACGCTCGCGACGCTGCGCATTCCATTTCGCGAGATGCCCCAACTTGGTATGAAGGAGCCCCGCCTGAATGGCATCGAGCCGCCCGTTATAGCCTTCCATATCGTGGTAATACTTTTTGGCCTGGCCGTGATCTCGCAACATCTTGATCTTGCTTGCGAGGATTTCGTCGTTGACGCTAACCGCTCCGGCTTCTCCACAGGCTCCTAAATTCTTTCCTGGATAGAAGCTGAAGGCTGCGGCCTGGCCCATCGAGCCGGCCTTCATCCAGCGACCATGCTTTCGTGAGAAGTACTCGGCACCGTGTGCCTGACAAGCGTCCTCGATCACAAGAAGGCGATACCTCCCGGCGAGATCGAGAATGGGATCCATATGCGCGGTCTGCCCGTAGAGATGCACCGGGACGATCGCGGTCACGGGACGTCCGCTTCGCCGACTGATCAGCCGGCCCGACGAATCCGCTGCACATTGCATCTCCAAATATTCCCGCAGCTTGGCCGGATCCATGTTGTAGGTGAGTTCATCGATGTCGACAAACTCCGGAAGAGCGCCCGCCTGAGAAATCGCTTCCGTGGTGGCAATGAACGTGTGGGGTACGGTTACCACCACGTCGCCATTCTGAACTCCACAGGCCATGAGCGCAAAGCGCAGGGCGTCCGTTCCACTGCTGGTGGCCACCGCATACTTAGTCTCGCAAAAGTCGGCAAATGCGCTTTCGAACTCCTCCACCATCGGGCCTCCGATGAAGCCCGCAGTGCGCAACGCTCGGTGAAAGACATCTGTCAGTTCCTGCTCAAGTTCGAGGTGGGGGGTAACCAAATCGAGGAAGGGAATACTAGTATGAATGCTCATTTCCTAATCTCCAGGCTAGGTTCGATATAACGCAATAGTCTTGCGGGATTGCCCGCTACGATGCTGTTGGGGGGAACATCTTTGGTGACGACGCTACCGGCTCCTACGATGGCGTTTTCCCCTACGGTGGTGTTGGACAGGATGGTGGACCCGGAACCGATCGAGGCCCCCTTCTTAATGAGGGTTCTCTCGACTTTCCAGTCGACCTCGGTTTGC